>CAZZPX010000191.1:0-6471 GCA_964655955.1 uncultured Phycisphaerales bacterium
TATCATCGGCGGACTGGTCTCCAAGGAGCACATCGTCCAGCTCGACAAGGTGCCGCTCCTCGGCGACCTGCCGCTGCTGGGGGCGCTCTTCCGCGCGCAGCGCACTGATGACACCAAGCGCGAGGTGATCATCGTGCTGACGCCCTTCGTCCTGCCGGAGGATCGCCTGATCCCGCGCTCACTTCCCAAGGATGAGGACTACTTCGACAGCTTTGGGCACAAGCTCTTCCGCGACGCCTATCGCATCCGTGCTTCGGACGTCTTCGATCTGGACTTTCTCTTCGAGAACGAGCGGTTTCGGGCCTACATGACGCTGGCCCGCGACGCCATCAGGGCCAATTTCAGACTCGCCAGCCAGGAGCCGTTCAACTCCTTTGCGGACGGCAGCGTGCCCGGTGAGGACATCCTCGTCACGCGCATGATCTACGAGGTGATCAAGCGTCTCGACATCGTCAACCACGTCGATGCCGCCGACATCATCTTCTTCGAGGACCAGCAGGGCATCGGCGGCTACGACGTGCGCTTCCTCGAGCACACGATGGCGCAGATCTGCGGCTCGTATGAAGCCGGGCGGTTCTTCGAGTACATCAAGGGCAGGGCGCTCGCCTTCACGTACTACGCCAGCGGCGACGGCGACGAGATCGCCGACGAGCCCATCCCGGAAGTCTCGCTCATCGACTGCCCCGACGGTGAGACCTGGGGCACGCTGCTGTGGGACCTGAACCAGCCCACCGCGGACGGCCGGGAGCGACACACCATCCTCCTGCGCGAGGAAGCGGACCTGACGCGCCTGCGCCGGGCGTTGATTCTCAAGCGCATTGTGCAATTGAACGGCGGGCCGGAGCGCCTGCGCCTGCGGGACTTCAGCGCCGGGAAGGTGCTGCTGATCCCTGAACTGAAGGAGGCGCAGATCCACGTGATGGACGCGGAGGCGGCGAGCTACTTCTTCCACACGGAGCACTACTACGCCGCCACCATTCAGCGGATCCAGAAGCGCCTGCACCAGCTCGACGAGGCCCTGCGCGGCGGCGCCGCGACGCCGTAGCAGAGGCGGCGCGGCCCGTTCGCCCGGCCGGCGTGCGCCGCGCGAAACACGCTACCATGCCGCCTTCCCCACACCGGGAGGTTCGACATGGAGATCAAGCGAGCCGTCATCACCGCAGCCGCCCCTCGACAGCGCGATCTGCCGCTGCAGCGCGTCGTCGATGTGGACGGCGAGGAGAAGACCTGCCTGCGCGTGATCGTCCAGGAGACGCTGGACGCCGGCGTCGAACGGATCGCCGTCGTCGTGCACCCCGGCGACGGCGACACCTATCGCGAGGCGGCGGGCGCGGATGCCTCGCGGCTCGACTTCATCGAACAGGCCCAGCCGCGCGGCTACGGCGACGCCTTGCTGCGCGCCGCTGAGTTTGTCGGCGATGCGCCCTTCCTGCACCTGGTCAGCGACCATCTCTTTATCGCGCGCGGACAACGGCGCTGCGCCCGCCAGCTCGTCGAGATCGCCTTGCAGGAGAACTGTGCCGTCTCCGCGGTCCAACCGACGCGGGAGACCATGCTGCCCTACTTCGGCGCGATCGGGGGCAGGCAGGTCGCCAACCGGGACGGGCTCTACGAAGTCGAGTGTGTCCTGGAGAAGCCGACACCCACCGAAGCGGAACAACACCTGCTCGTCTCCGGTTTGCGCAGCGGGCATTACCTGTGTCTTTTCGGCATGCACGTACTCACGCCTGCGGTGATGCGCGGTCTGCAGCGTCGGCGCAATGAACTGCGGGAGGGCGAGACGATGCTACTTTCCCCGGCCCTCGCGCAACTCGCGCTGCTGGAGAAATACCTCGCGATTCAACTGCACGGCTCGCGCTACAACATCGGAGTGAAGTACGGCCTTCTGTACGCACAGCTTGCGTTGGCTCTCGCCGGCGGCGATCGTGATGAGATGCTCAGCAACCTCGTGGAGATGCTCGCGCGCGAGCAGCAGACGCCGCCTCACGCGGTGCATGTGGAGTCGTCACTCGCGGAGGCGGATGGGCGATGAACCCGTTCCTCGAGACGATTCTTGCCGCGGATCCCGCCCTGCGTGATCGCTCCCTGGGTTCGCTCGCCGCAGGCAGGTCCGCGGAAGAACTGCTCAGCGCCTGCGCTGAACTGGAGCGCTTTCGCCGCGAGACGGGCAATCTCTACGAACGCGTGCGGGCCCTCTTCTTTCTCTATGCCCTGCACCGCTTCCACATCCCGCCGCTTCTCTCTGGCGGTTCAGGGCCGCAGCGCCGTCTCAGCGATTCCTCGCTCATCCCCTATGACGGCCACGTACACCTGCTCAAACGCCGCTTCGAAGAAGCCATCCGCAGCTTCCTGCGCGAGCAGGAGGCGCGCGGCCCGAGCGACGCCATCAGCAGCGCCCTTGCCGCAGCCTATCACGCGCTCGGATTTCAGACGCTCGCCAACCAGGTGCGCCGCAGCGTTCGTTCCGCGCGCGGCAGTCAGTGGATGTTTCGCATCGGCCATCACCTGGATCATCCGCTGCGTCTGCGGCCGGAACTTCTGCGGCGTTCGCCCACCAGCGGCCTGTACCCGATCCTGAGGGAGCGCACGCCGGTCCGCATGGATCTTTCGCACAGCGCCTGGAGCGACATTTTCTTTCTCGGCATGGACTATCCCGAAGGCGCGCGCGTGCTCAACGCCTCGATCGATCTCGCCGTGCGCGGGAGGGATGCAGCGCCGCGCCCGCCGATCGAGACGTCTCTTCGCGTCATCGACGAGCCGGTCCTGCGGCTGACCAGCATCGATCTGGAAGCCACGGCAGACCTGGAGAGCGTGGCGGCCCTGTTCGACTTCGGCCGCGACTATCTCGGCTTGCTCAAAGCCGGCGTCATCGCCTCAGGACTTGTGCCGCCGGGCATGGAAGGATCGGGCGAGGCACTCGCGGATGTCTTCGCACAGCTCCTCGGAGCGCCGGGCAAGGGCATCGAGCTGGTGACGAAAGTGAACGGCATCCCCCGGGGCTCGCGCCTCGCCGTCTCGACGAACCTGCTGGCGTCGATGATCTGCTTGTGCATGCGCGCGACGGGGCAGGTCAAGTCGCTGAGCGGGGCGCCCGGCGAACTCGAGCGGCGCGTCGTCGCGGCCCGCGCCATCCTTGGCGAGTGGCTCGGCGGTTCGGGCGGCGGGTGGCAGGACTCGGGCGGGGTCTGGCCGGGCATGAAGCTGATCTCCGGCGCGCAGGCGCAGCCGGGCGATCCCGAATTCGGCGTCAGTCGCGGTCGCCTTCTCCCCGAGCATCGCATCCTGAGCGAAGACGACGCAGCCAAGGAGACGCGCGAGCGACTCCAGCAGAGCCTGGTGCTCGTGCACGGCGGCATGGCGCAGGACGTGGGACCGATCCTCGAGATGGTGACCGAGAAATACCTGCTGCGCAGCGAAGTCGAATGGCATGCCCGCCGCGACGCCATGGCTGTGCTCGATCGCATCCTCGAAGCGTTGCGCGCCGGCGACGTGGAACGCATCGGACGGCAGACTACGCACAACTTCGAGAAGCCGATCCAGGCGATCATTCCCTGGGCGGGCAATCTCTACACGCAGCGCCTGATCGACGCTGCCCGCGGCCGATTTCAGGGGGATTTCTGGGGATTCTGGATGCTCGGCGGGATGTCGGGCGGAGGTATGGGCTTCATCGTCGCGCCGGAGCGCCGCGACGAAGCGCAGGAGGAACTCCAGCAGATCATGTCGCGCGAGAAGCGGGCTTTGCAGGATGCCTTGCCCTTTGCCATGGATCCCGTGGTCTACGACTTCGAGATCAACGAGACGGGCACAGCCGCGACATTGGTAACCGACGACGCCGCGGTCATGCCCGAATCCTACTACCTGCAAGTCGTACCCGGCTGGCTGCGCAGCGGGCCGCGCGGCCTGACGGAAGCGACACGCCGCGAGCTTGATCTGGTCACGCGCGGTGCTCGCAGCGACGGCAATGCAGCGGCGCGCCTGCTCGACAGGCTGCTTCCGGCGCACCCCGGCGGCCAGCACAACGCAGAAGATGTCGAGAGCCTTCTGGAAGAGCTTGGCTTTGATCGTCGCCAGCACGAACAGATCCGCAGTGACCTGCGCAGCGGCCGCATCGGTCTGGCGCAGAATCGCATGCCGCAGACAACAACCATCGACGATGTCTTGCCCGAGGATGTGATCGCTGCGCGCGGCGAGAGCAGCCCCGCGCAGCGGGCGCTGGGCGAGGACCTGCTGCGGAAAGGCGCTGTCGGCGTTGTCACGCTCGCCGCCGGTGCGGGCAGCCGCTGGACACACGGCGCCGGCGTGGTCAAGGCGCTGCACCCATTCAGCAAGCTCGGCGGCGCGTATCGCCGGTTCCTCGAAGTGCACCTGCGCAAGACCGCTGTCAGCGCCAAGCGATATGAGTCCATCATCCCCCACGTCATCACGACCAGCCACTTGACGCATGGGCCCATCGAAAGGCACCTCGCGGCTGTGGAGCGGTATCAGATGGGTGAAGACGTGCTGCTCTCGCCCGGCCGCTCGATCGGATTGCGCTTCGTCCCGATGGTGCGTGACCTGCACTTTCTCTGGAGCGAAATGCCGCAGCAGGAGCTTGATGAGCAGCAGGAGAAGGTTCGCGAGAGCGCTCGGGCGGCGTTAAGCGACTGGGCCCGCAGTCTCGGCGAGGGCGCGGACTACCGTGAGAATGTGCCCGCACAGTGCCTGCATCCTGTCGGGCACTGGTACGAGTTTCCCAACATGCTGCTCAACGGCACGCTGCGGCGCCTGCTGGCGCAGCACCCGCAGTTGAGGCACCTGCTCCTGCACAACATTGACACGCTGGGCGCGGACCTGGATCCAACGCTGCTGGGGATGCATGCGGAGCGCGGCGACTGCCTGTCGTTCGAGGTCATCACTCGGCGGCTTGAAGATCGAGGCGGGGGGCTGGCGCGCGTGGATGGCCGGCCGCGCCTCGTCGAGGGGCTCGCCCTGCCGCGCGAGGAGGATGAGTTCCGCCTGTCGTATTACAATTCAGCGACGACGTGGATCGACATCGATCGCCTGCTCGCGCTCTTCACGCTCGACCGCGACTTGCTTGCCGACGAGCGGCGTGTCTCCGCAGCGGTTCGCGCTCTCGCGGCGCGCATGCCGACCTATGTGGCCATCAAGGATGTGAAGAAGCGCTGGGGACACGGTCAAGAGGACATTTACCCCGTGTGCCAGTTCGAGAAACTCTGGACCGACATGTCCGCCCTGTCCGACGTGCGGTGCGGCTACGTTGTCGTGTCTCGCCTTCGCGGCCAGCAGCTTAAGGAGCAGAGTCAGCTCGACGCCTGGGTGCGCGACGGCAGCGCCGCTCACATCGAGACGTTATGCGAGTGGCGCAGCACCTGACGCTGCTGCGGCAGCGGGGATCGTATTACTGCTGATGCGCTTCGGGACGGTTTGCCGGCGTACGCGCGGCCCCGCAGTAGACAAAGCTGCGGCCAATGCGGCCGCAGCTTGCTGCTCGAATCTCTGGCGAAGTCATTTGCAGGTGTGATCCAGTTACGAGCAAAATGTTCCGTAGTTGGCGAGCAGCGCGCCCAGGTCCGCCTGGTCGGTGTCGCCGTCGCCGTCGATGTCGCCTTCATCGCTCAGCCCATACGCAGCGAGCAGCGTGCCCAGATCCGCCTGGTCCACGTGCCCGTCGCCGTCGAGATCGCCGTCGCACGGCTCGGCTCCGAGGTAGCTCAGCGCCACGCCGACGGGGTTGGTCTGGCCCGTCGCGATGTATTCGACACCCGAGCCGTCCAGCCCGGCCCTGCCGACCACATCCAGCACCGAATCGGTGAAGTAGATCTTCTCCGCCTCGAGATCGAGGGCGATGTCGCGCGGGAAACTCACATCCGGCGGACCAAGCACTTCCGTGATGTCGTCGACGGTGATGATGCCGATCGGCGCCCGGTACACCCGCGAGTAGGTCGAGCCGTCAACCCAATACATGTAGCCGGCGTCGAAATCCATCGCCAGGCCTTCCACCGAGCCGACGAAGGTCGCCAGGTCCGTCACTTCCGTTCCATCCAGCCTGCTGCGCTGGATCTTGAAGGTGCCGGCGTCGGTCCAGTAGATGAACTCGTTGACCGCATCGATGACGATGCCGTCCGGGCGATCCAGCCCCGCCACCACCGTTTCGACGTCCGTGCCGTCCAGATTGCAGCGGCGAATCGAATCGGTCGCGTAGTCGCCGAAGTACAGCTTGTCGTTCACCGTGTCGACCGTGAGGGCGCAGGTGAAGCCGGTGGCGCTGAGAAGATCTTCCGGGTCGCTGCCGTCGAGGTTGCAGCGCTGGATCATGCCGCCCGCCGACGAAGAAGCCCAATACACCTTGCCGCCCTCGTCATCGACGGCGATGTCCTCGGGATCCTTCCACGGATCGGCGACGGAGGTCGCATCGTTGCCATCCGTGTCGGCGCGGGTGATCGCCCCGCCGACTGTCAGTTCCGTCCAGTA
>CAZZPX010000192.1:0-6445 GCA_964655955.1 uncultured Phycisphaerales bacterium
GGTGCGGGCGCTGGGTCCCCCGTCGTATTCGAGCGTCCACTCAGCGCCGTCCCAGGACCAGAGTTCGTCGACAGCCTGGTAGGAAGTCTGCCTGCCGCCGAAGAGCAGGGTCTCCTGCCGCGCCGCGTCATACGCCATCGCCGCTTCCTCGGCAATGTCGGGGACGTCGCCGGCGATCTGGCTCCAGGCCTGACCGTCCCACTCCCAGGTTCCCTGGGGGAAGAAGTTGCCGCCGAAGAGCACGGTGACGCCTCGGTGCGAGTCGTACGCCATGGCATGGTTGCGGCGTGCGCCCGGGCCCTGCGTGGCGACGATCTCCCAGGTCTCGCCGTCGAGCGCCCAGGGGTCGCCGCTGTAGTAGCCGTCGCCGAAGATCACCAGGCAGCCGCGGGCGCTGTCATAGGCGCCGGCGTGCTGGGCGCGTGGGGTGGGGCTGCCGCGCAGCCGCATCGTCCACTGCGAGGTATCCCACTCCCAGGTGTCGCCGAGGTATCCATCGCTGCTGCCGCCGAACATGACCATGACGTTGCGGCCGTCGTCGTAGACCATGGCGTGCTTCTGCCGCGTGCCGGCGGGGGACGTGCCGAGGTAGGTCCAGTTCGAGCCGTTCCACGCCCAGGCGTCATCCTTCTGGCCGACGCCGTCGCCGCCGTACACCACGACGCCGAGGCCGGGGATGTAGTCCATCGGGTGACTGGAGCGGGCAGTGGGCCCGGTGGTGGAACGGAGCGTCCAGGTGGAGCCGTTCCATTCCCAGGTCTCGCGATCGTAGGTGGGATCCGATCCGCCGAAGAGCACGGTGACGCCGCGCGCTTCGTCATAGGCCATGGCGGGGTGATCGCGCGGAGACGGTCCGGAGTTGGCGACGACGGTCCAGGCGGAGCCGTCCCACTCCCAGGTGCGGGCGTCGCTGGTGTCACCGCCGTAGAGCACGGTCACGCCGCGGTCGCTGTCATAGGCCATGGCATGTCCCTCACGTGCGGAGGGTCCGGATGTGGCGCGCAGCGTCCAGTCGCTGCCGTCCCACTCCCAGGTTTCTGCGGGAGCATTTCCCCAACCCTGCGCGCCGCCGAAGAGCACGGTCACGCCTCGGGCACTGTCGTAGGCCATGGTGGCGCCGGAGCGGGGCGAAGGCCCGTCGGTGGCGACGAGTGTCCAGTCGCTGCCATCCCACTCCCAGGTCTCACCGTTCTCGACCAGCCAGCCGGTCGCACCGCCGAAGAGCACCGTGACGCCGCGAGCCGAGTCGTAGGCAGAGCCTGCCGCCTGGCGGGGAAGCGGGCTGTCCATCCAAGCCGGCACCCAGCCGGCACCGCCATCGTTGCCGGCAGCGTGGAGGGCCGGGGCAGTGAGCAGCATCAGCCCCCCGGCAAGGCATGCGTGTCGAAGTGCGTGGCGAAGTCGATTGGTCATGACGTCAGTCTCCAGTTGAGCGGGCGTCGTCCGACCTGCCCGCATTCGGTCTCGCGCGGCGTCGTGCCGTGAAGGCAGCGCGGCGCGCGGGAATGAACGATCCTCGCCGCGGCCGCGTCAGCCGCCGCAGCCATATTCACCGAGCAGCGTCCCGAGGTCAGCCTGGTCGGTGTCGCCGTCGCCATCGAGATCGCCGCCGGCGTCGTTGCCGTACGCGGCGAGCAGGATGCCGAGATCCGCCTGCCCGACTTGGCCGTCGCCGTCAAGATCGCCGTCACAGCCGGCGTCGTAGGTGAGCAGGTCGGGCGTGACGTTGCTGCTGGTATAGCCGCCGTGCATGAGCGGCATGTTGCGCACCGTGTCATAGACGAGCACGTGCCCGAAGCGGCTGAGCGTGCCCTCCGCGGGGCGCATGGTCCACGTCGAGCCGTTCCATTCCCAGGTGTCCATTTCGTCCAAGCCCGTGTTGCCGCCGGTCAGGATCACGACCTGGTTCTCGTGGTCGTAGGTCATGGCATGGCTCTCGCGCGGCGGAGGTCCATCCGTCGCCACCTGCGTCCAGCTCGAGCCGTCCCACTCCCAGGTGTCAGCGAATTGCCCGAACGCACCGTCCGTGCCGCCGAACATGACGATCACCTCACGGTTCGGGTCGTAGGCCATGGCATGGTGCATGCGGGGGCTGGGGCCACCCTCGTGCTTGAGCGACCAGTGCGTGCCATTCCAGGTCCAGAGCTGGTTGCTGAGCGTGTAAGGAAGCTGAAGCCCGCCGAAGAGCACGATCTCGCCGCGCGCCTCGTCGTACACCATGTCGGAGTCCGAGAGGATGTCGGGGGCGGGCACGGCGTGCTCGAGCCAGTCTTGCCCGTCCCATTCCCAGGTGGAGGCGGCGAAGAACTCCCCACCGTACATCACGGTGACGTTGCGGCCGGCGTCGAAGGCCATGCTGTGGCCGGTGCGCTTGCTCGGGCCAGCCTTGGTGACCAGGGCCCACGCATTCCCATCGAATTCCCATGTCTGCCCTTCGTGGTAGTACCCGCCGCTCTGCGCGAACATGACGAGTCTGCCGCGACTGCTGTCGAAGGCGGCGGCGTGATCGTAGCGCGCGGAGGGACATCCCTGCGAAGCGAGCGTCCACTCGTCGCCGTGCCATTCCCAGGTCTCGCCGTTCATGTCGCCGTCGTCTCCGCCGAACATCACCAGCGCATCGCGCGTGTCATCGCGCACCATCACCTGGTGCGTGCGATCGGAAATTGGTGTCAGGTCGTGTGCCGTCCACGAGTCGCCGTCCCACTCCCAGAAATCGACGTACTCAGCGCCGCCGGAGTAGTAGCCACCCGCCATGTAGACGACGCCGCGGTCCGGATCGTATGCCATGCTGTGTCCGCCCCGTTTGCCCGGGCCACTGGTGGAGCGCAATGTCCAGGTGGAGCCGTCCCACTCCCAGGTCTCCTGGGTGTAGCCGGGCGCGTAGCCGCCGAAGAGCACGGTGACGCCGCGTCCCTCGTCGAAGGCCATGGCGGCGCCGGAGCGAGGGCTGGGACCGGTGGTGGAGACGAGCGTCCACGCGGAGCCGTCCCACTCCCAGGTCTCGCCGTTGTCATCATCGCTCCCATAGCCGCCGTAGAGCACGGTGACGCCGCGCGCGCTGTCGTAGCACATGGCAGCGCCGTAGCGGGCCGAGGGCCCGGTCGTGGCGACGAGCGACCACTCGCTGCCGTTCCATTCCCAGGTGTCCGCGGGGACGAGATCCCAGCCGGTGCTGCCGCCGAAGAGCACGGCGACGCTGCGGTCGCTGTCGAAGGCCATGGCGGCGTCGGAGCGAGCCGGCGGCCCGTCGGTGTCGAGCAGCGTCCAGGCGCCGCCGTCCCACTGCCAGGTTTCGCTGCTCTCGTTGTGCCAGGCGGGTTCACCGCCGAAGAGCAACGTCACTTCGCGCGCCGAGTCGTAGACGGCGGCTGCCTTCTCGCGCGGCGACGGGCTGCCTTGCCACGCGCGTACCCAGCCGGGCTCGCCACTGCCATCCGCAGCCGCGACCGGCGCAGCCGCCACGGCCAGCAGAGCCGGCATGAGCAGAGTGCGCAGAGCGGACCGCTTCGAGTGTTGTCCCATCCGTTACCTCCATCTGCTCGGGTGGCAGGGAAGCCGCCGGACCCGAGGCGCAAGAACGCGAAGTGCACGAAGTGCAAGGCAGAGTCGCCAAAGAACTGATCGCCGCGGCGCGCCAAACAACGTCGCTTGGCGCTTTCGATCTCGATTGCTGGTCAGGGGGATGAGTTGACCGGCCCGCGAGATACACTCAGCAGGTGAAAGCGCACAAAATCCATCCTACTGCGGCTCGCTCGACAAGCAAGCCAATTCAGATCCGGCGGATCATCTGCTGAGGCGTGATTTACGACAAAGCGATTTAGAGATCCGGCGCAAAGCCGCGACGCATGGTGTTCTCGCAGATGGTGCGGGGCTGGACGAAGTTCAGCAGGTAATCTTCGCCGCCCGTCATGGCGCCCACGCCGGAAAGCCCCAGCCCGCCGAACGGCTGTCGGCCGACGGCAGAGCCGGTGATCGTGCGGTTGATATAGAGATTTCCGACTCGGAATTCCCGTCGGGCTCGCTCGATATGCGAAGGTTTGCGTGAGTAGATCCCGCCGGTCAGCTTATAGGGCGAGTCGTTGGCGACGGCGAGCGCCTCGGTGAAAGTGTCGACGGGCAACACGGCGAGCACCGGGCCGAAGATGACCTCGCGAGCGATACGGTGCTGCGGCTTCACCTCGGCGAAGATGTGCGGCGCGACGTAGTGCTTGCCCGCGGGCAGGTCTCCGGGCAGGTCGAGCGCCATGTGCAGGCGCGCCTCCTGCCTACCGACTTCGATGTACTCGTTGATGCGCTTGTAGTTTGCTTCATCGATGATCGGGCCGATGTCCGTGGCGGCGAGCAGAGGGTCGCCGATGCGCAGCGTGGTCATCGCGCCGCTGAGCCGTTCGAGGAACTGCTCGTAGCGCGAGCGCAGGACGATTGCGCGCGAGCAGGACGAGTATTTCTGCCCCTGGTAGCCGAATGCCGCGGCACACACGCCCTTGACCGCATCGTCGAGGTCGGCGGAGGTGTCGATGATGATGGCGTTCTTGCCGCCCAGATCGCAGACGATCTCCTTGACCTGCTGATCGTGCGCGTGGATCTGCCCCGCTTCCTTGCGGATTTCCAGCGCTTCTTCGAGGAAGCCCGCGTAGGCGACGGTCGCCACGCGCGGGTCGCGACTGAGGTGCGCGTGCACCGGTGCGCCGCCGCCAGCAAGGAACTGCACGGCGTCGCGCGGTGCGCCGGACTCGATGAAGACATCGACGAGTGCCTTGGTCACCCCCGCCGCCTGATCGGCGGGGCAGACAATGAGCGTGTTGCCCGTCACGAACGCCGCCGCGATCATGCTGCACATGATCGACAGCGGATGGTTCCACGGCCCGATGACGATCGTCACGCCGCGCGGCTCGTAGACGACGTGGTTGAGTTCGCCGATGAAACGGCCGAGACGCCGGGGCTGGAAGAGCTGCGCCGCATGGCGGGCGTAGAAGGCGCAGTAGTCGATCGCCTCGCACACCTCGCCGTCCGCCTCGAGCCAGGTGTGGCCGGTCTCCTTGATCATGATGCCGCAGAGCGCATCGCGCTTCTCACGCAGCGTGCGCGTGACATTAATTAACATGCGGGCGCGCTCGAGCGGTTCCGTGTCGCGCCAGCCGGGAAAGGCGGCGGCGGCGGCGTCCAGGGCGCGATCCGCGTCCGAGGCCGTCGCGCACGTCGGAACCCGCGGCACCTGCACCTCGGCGATCGTCCGCGCGAAGCTCTCTCGTGTCTCCCTGCGACCGAAGCTGCGCTTGCGCTCGTTGAAGAAGGGCCGGCCGTCAGCCAGTCCCTCGAAGGCGGGCGACAGCGCGTGTCGCTCCGGCCCGTGTTCGATCAGTTCGACGCCCGGATCCTTCTTCTGGTCCGGTGCGCGCTCTGGCTTTGCCAGCAGTTTCTCGACGGAGACGTTGTCCGCGAAGCCGGCCCGCAGCCACGATTCGTTGGAGGTGTTCTCCAGCAGCCGCCGCACGAAGTACGACATGCCCGGAATCATCTCGCCGACCGGGAAGTACTCGCGGATGCGCAGATCGAGCTTGCGCACGCCGGCCTTGATCTGATCCGCCATGCCGTGCAGCATCTGCGATTCGAGCGCCTCGCGCGGCAGGCGGTACTTCTCGAGGGCGGCGGCGGCGTAGGCGATGCTGCGCAGGTTGTGCGAGCCGAGCGCCAGCTTCACGCCCCCCTGCCGCGCTTCTTCCTCTGTGCGCGGACAGCCGGAGAGCAGAAGATCCGTCATCCGCTCGAAGCACGCATCGGTGTCGGACTTGATCGACCAGACGGGTACGGGCGAGCCGGCCTGCTCGGCGAGGATGGTCTCGTAGTCCCAGTACGCGCCCTTGACGAGCCGCACGGTGACGACCTTCTTCTGGCGCTTGGCCCACTCGATGACGCGCCGCGCATCGTCATCGCCGCTGCGCAGGTAGGCCTGCAGCACGATCCCCGCCTCGAAGTCAACCGCCTCGCAGCAGCGCTCAAAAAGATCAAGCGTCAAGTCCTTGTAGGCGAACTGCTCCATGTCGAAGTTGATGAAAACGCCCTTCTCCTTGGCCGTCTCGAGCAGTTTCAGCAGGCGCTTCATCAGGCGCTCGATCGTCCCCTCCGCGTCGATCGGATCGAAGCGGGCGGAGAGCGAACTGATCTTCACCGAGATGTTCACCCGCGGGATCGGGCCGAGGTGATCGCGCAGCAGATGCGGCTGATCGGGCCAGGCGTTGATTTCGCCGGGAAGTTCGCGCACGAGGTCGAGATACTTGTCGAGATACGCATCGGCTTCGGGCTCGGAGACGCAGGCCTCGCCCAGCAGATCGACGGTGAAGCCCACGCCCGAGTCCCACAGCTTGCGCAGCGTCGGCAGGGCGCTCTTGGCATCGCGGCCGGCGATGAACTTGCCCGCCATGTTGCCGATCTGCTTGGTCATGGT
>CAZZPX010000193.1:0-6424 GCA_964655955.1 uncultured Phycisphaerales bacterium
GTCGCGGATGGCGCCGAGGCGCTGGACGCGCAGGAGGGGCATGACGGCGTGCTCCCTGTCGTCGAGGAAGCCGACCACCTCGCGGCTGGCGCGTGCCGCCTCCGCGACGACCTGGGCGTGGCCGCCGCCGCCAACGATCAGAACCGGAGCGCGCAGAATCGAAGTCATGTCAATGCCGACCGGGCCGGGGCGGAAGCGCTCGCCTCTCCCTGTGACGCCGAACCTCCTGTCATTACAGCACCTTACGGGCCCCGCGCTCCATCGCGCGGGGGGCTGTCGGTTCGTCAGTGCGACTACAGTATCGGCACGAGGCCGGGCGTGGAAGAAGTCCGATCCGCAGGTCTGGGCAAACTGGACGAAGGCCGGCGCTGCGCCTCGACCCCGGTGCGCCTCTCCCACCCGCCGTACAATCCAGCCATGGCTGAGGATCGTCGCCCACCGCTACGCGTCGGCTGCGTGTCATTCGTCAACACGCTGCCGCTTATTGACGGTCTGGACCGGCTCGCGGACTTTGAACTCATCCCCACCGTTCCCTCAGCCTTGATCGAGTTGCTCGAGTCGAAGCAAATCGACCTCGGCCTGATCTCCAGCATCGACTATCAGCGCAGCAGCGAACCCCTGGCGCTCGTCCCGGCGGGGATGATCGGCTGCGACGGCCCCACCTTCACCGTCCGCCTCTACTCGAAAGTTCCCATCAGCCAGGTCACGCGGGTGCACGTCGACAACGACAGCCACGCGTCGGTGACGCTGATGCAGGTGCTCCTGCGGGAGATGCACTCGCTCGCGCCCGAGGTGACGCAGTACGATGCGCGCGAGCACATCGCCGACGACGAGATTATCGAGTGGCCAACCACGCTGCTGCTCATCGGCGACAAGGTCGTGACCTCCTCGCCGCCCGCGGTGCGCTATCCGTATCAGCTCGATTTGGGCGAAGCGTGGCACGCCATGACCGAGCTTCCCTTCGTCTACGCCATCTGGATGTGCCGCGACGATCTCGAGGAAGTGCAGCGACAGCGGATCCGCGCGGCGGCGGCGGTGCTCGATCGCCAACGCCGACACAACCTCGAGCGCGTGGAGCAGTTCGTGGGCTCGGTGGCGGTGCGGCGCGGCTGGCCGGCGGACCTGGCGCACACGTACCTCACCCGCATGTTGCGCTTCGCCGTCGGCGAGCGCGAGCGGCAGGCGCTTGAACTCTTCTTCGATCTCGCCCACAAGCACAAGCTCATCCCGCGCCGCAGGCCGACGACGTGGCTGCAGTGACGAAGAATGACAGAGTGACGAATGCAAAATGTCGAATAAGGGCAGCAACGTCTCTTCTCCTTTCGCCACTTATCATTCGCCGTTCGCAGTTCGTCATTCGTCATTCGTCATTCGTCATTCGACACTTCCTCTCGCATGCCCCGACTTCGCACACTCAAGCTGCAACCGCTGGCCGACCTGCTCGATCAGCTTCGCTACGCCCCGCGGGAAGCGCGGCTGCGGCAGATGCGCAGCGCCGAGGCACTCGCCGCCGAGATCGTCGCCGACCAGGACTACCCGCACGATTACCTCGTCTATCGCTTGACCGGCTATCGCCCCGAGCGGACGGCCCACAGCGACACGATCTACAACGGCGAAGCGCTCCTCGCTGAAATCGCCATCCTCATCGAGCGGCTGTGCGACACGCTGGAGCTCGACGCCGAGGATCTGGGCAGCGACGCGCTCACCATGCCGCAGCTCAGCGAACGCTGGTCCGTCAGCGAGCGCACGATCAATCGCTATCGCAGGCAGGGCCTGCTCGCGCACCGCGCCCTCGTCGAGGGGCGCAGCCGTCTCCTCTTCACACGCGCGCAGGTCGAACGTTTCGAGTCGCTCCATCGCAAGCAGCTCGAGCGGGCCGGCTCGTTCACCCGGCTCGATGCCGAGCACGAGCGCAGGCTCATCGCGCGCGCCCGCCGCTACCGCGAGGCGCTGGGCTGGACGCTGAACCAGACAGCCCAGCGGCTGGCGCAGCGCAGCGGGCGCGGCGAGGAGACGATGCGCCAGCTCCTGCTGCGCCACGACCGCGACGCCGGAGATGACGCGATTTTCCGGCGGGCCGGCCCCCTCTCGCAGCGGCGGCGAGGGGTGATTCACCGCGCCTGGCGGCGCGGCCTGCCGGTCGAACTGCTCGCCGAGCGCTTCGAGCGCACGCGCTCATCGATCCATCGCACCGTCGGCGAGCAGCGGGCGCTGCTGCTGCGCGCGCTCGACCTTGCCGGTCCGCTCGCCTCGACCTTCGAGCGCGAGGACGCGGCGAGCGTGCTGCTCGCGCCGGCCGCGGCGCGCAGCGGGCTCGACGCCGCCGCGCCGAGCACCGCCGGGGAATTGGCGGAGTTTGCGCGCAGCGAGGATCTGCCGGAGGCGAACGTCGAGCGCGCCCACTGCGCCGCGCTGCACTTTCTGCGCTTTCGAGCGGGGCGGGGGATCGCGCTGCTGTCGCCGTTTCAGCCCTCAGCCGCGGACCTGGATCGCATCGAGACGGATCTGCGCTGGGCGAGCCGGCTCAAGCTGGTGCTCGTCGTGAGCCACCTGCGCCTGGCGGTGCAGACCGTCGAGCGCTACGTCGAGCGCTCGCTGCACCAGTTGCCCGCCGAACGCCTGCCCCAGTTCTACGCGCTCAGCGTGCGAGCGCTGGCGGAAGCGGTGGAGAGCCACGATCCGTTCAAGGGCGGGCGGCTGGCGGCCCCGGCGAGCCTGCGGCTGACCCGGCTGCTGGCACGCAGCGCCACCCGGCCCGCCGAGACGCTGGCCATGGCGCGGCATGAGCCGGGCGCGATTCGCCTGCCGGACGTGCGATATACGCTCGACCGCTGGCAGGCCTGGCTGGAGTTGCCAATGTTCACCGGTGACCGGCTGCAACGGCTGACGGCAGATGAGCGGGCGGTGCTGCTGCGACGCTACGGCCCGGCGAGCCATCCTCCCCGGACGCTCGCCGAGACTGCGGCCGATCTGGATGTGAGTCCACAGCGCGTCACGCGGCTCGAGCGCGAGGCGATCCGCGCGCTGTACAAGCGCGAGTCGGGACGCAGTTGAGCGGGGAGGCGCATCGGGCGCGCAGAGTTCAGGCGCTGTGCGAGTCTCCGGTAGCCATGCGGATTTGGATCCGCACGCCGATTACTTGATCAGTCGCAGCGCGAAGGGGTAGCGATACTCCTCGCCCTTGCTGGCGGCGACGGCGGCCATGATGCAGAGGATGAGCGTGGCCAGCCAGATGATCGGCATGAGGAAGAGACCGATGACCAGGCAGCTCAGGACGCTCGCCACGATCCAGGCGATGAGCACCGTGATCTGGAAGTTCATCGCCTCCACCGCTTGCCGCCGCGCAAAGGACTCCTTCTCATCGTTCTTCATCACAAAGATGATGAGCGGCCCGATGACACAGAGAATGATGCCGAGCAGGTGCGCGATGACGGCGAGATTCTTGTCATCGGTGTTGGAGGGCGCCGGCTGGGGGGAATCCATCGGCGGTGCGGCCTCGGTCGAGGGAGCGGTCGGGTCCTTGGGCGTCTGGGGGTTCTCTTCCATGCCGCAGGTTGTACCCGCCACCGTCCGCTATGACAAGAAGCGAATGCAGATGGGATAGCGATAGAACTCGCCCCGGTTGGCGGCCACCGAGGCGATGATGCAGCAGATGATGTTGGCGATCATCAACGGCACCGCCGCCACGCCGCACGTCACCGCCCCCAGCACAACCGTGTAGAGCAGCATGGAAAGCTGGAAGTTGGTCGCCTCCTTGCCGTGATCGTCGATGTAGGGCGACTCGTCCTTCTTGACCAGCCAGAGGATGATGGGGGCGGCGATCCCCACCAGCGTGAAGGCGGCCACCAGGCCGGAAAGATGCGTCAGCGTCCCCCACTGCCGCTCGTTGTCATCGGCGTAGGGATCCTTGAGGCGCTCTTTGCCGGAGTCGATTTCAGTCACGATCGTCATGCCCATGGTGCTGCTCCCGCCAGGTAGTTGGGAAGCGGCACACCCGGATTGCACTCGATCCACAGCGGCGAGGCAAGAGCGCGAGCGGCACCGGAGCCTGCCCGCTGACGCAGCCCAGCGGCGGCGGTCCCCGCCACCACGCATCCCGCCCGAACAGCACCCGTTCATCAGACCTCGTTGGTCACCCCTTCGGTGATCCCTGCTCGCGGGGTACGCCTCCTGCGACGGCGAGTCAAACTGGAACCCGAACGCCGACCTGAACGGCGACGACTGCGTCGGCCAGGCCGACCTGGGCATCCTGCTGGGCAACTACGGGGCGTAAGCGCAGACCGCACTCAGCGCAAACCATCTTCCCCGATCCCCGCGGCCCGCGCCGCGGGGCTTTCGTCGTACCAAGATCTGATTCACCCACTGCATTAGCCGCGGACGTTCCTACGCCAGTCCGATCTGCTTCGCTTCCGAAGTGCAGATCTCATCGGCGCTGCTCTTCGCCTCGCAGTTGACACGCGCTCCACTGCGCATCGCGGCCAGGCTCAGCTCCGGCGTCTCTACAGCTCCACCATCTCCATGTCCGACTCGGCCGCAGCGCCGAGCGCGGGCTGGTGCACCTCCGTCGCAAACTCGGTGAGGCCCAGCGTGTCGGCCAGCACCTGGCGGATGCGGGCGGGGTTATAGATCCGCGCCTTGCCGGGCATCTCGGCGTTTTCGCCTTCCGCGACGTTGATCAGATCCTCGAGGAGCTGACCTTCGCCCTTGCTGTACTCGAGCGGCTGAATTGCCTGTTCGAAGGCCTGCAGCCGACCGGCGTGATTCTCGAACGTGCCGCTCTTTTCCGCCCAGGTCGCTGCGGGCAGGAGCACGTTGGCGGAAGTGGTCAGGTCATTCGGCAGCGTGTCGAGCAGCACGACGAAGGTCTTGGTCAGCGCCTTCTTGAGTTCCTTGGTGACCCAGTTGCTCGGGTAGTTGCCGGTGATGACCGCGCCCTGGACGTTGCTCGCCTTGTCGCCGACTCGTTCGACGAAGGCGTCGAAATCGAGCACCTCGCTGAAGTGGGCATTGAGCACGCGCTGGACGCCGCGCCGGTTGGGGCACTTCTCGGCGCAGATGCGAAACTCGCCGCGCTTCCCCTTGGCGAAGACCTGGTCCTCGCCTTCCACGGGAATGGGCCCGATGCCGACGATTGCTTCACCGTCGTACCCCTTGATGTAGTCCGCAAGCAGGTGGGCTTCTTCGCAGGTGAGCATGGGGCTGACCAGCAGCGCCAGGCGTCCCTCGCCCGCCGCCTTGGTCAGGCCGCGGTCGGCGGCCTCGTACGCAGCGGGAAAGGTCGTCTCCGTCGCCGAACCGAGCTGCTGCTTCATGGGGAACTTCAGGCGATCGTCGCTGTGCACGAAGTTCCAGCCGTAGCGAACCTCGTCGCTGATCCACCACTTGTTGACGGCTTCGTTGGCTCGCGGCTTGACGCGCCAGATGCGCCCGTGGTTGTGCTCGAGGAAGATGTTGTCGCCCGAGGCGGTGATGCCGTCGATCGAGGGCGTCTGCTTGAGGAACCACACGCGCTGCTGGAAGAGGAAGTGCTTGTCGAGCAGGGCCCCGACAGGGCAGATGTCGATGACGTTGCTCGCGATCGGGTTGTCCACCGCCATGCCGGGGAAGACGTCGATCTCCTCGCCCGCCCCGCGCTTGACCACGCACAGTTCCGAGGTCTCGCTGATCTCGCGGGTGAAGCGGACGCAGCGGCTGCACATGATGCAGCGATCGGAGTAGAGCAGGATGTTGGGTCCGACGTCCTTCTTGGGCTGCTTGATCTTCTCTTCTTCGAAGCGCGATTCGCCGCTGCCGTACTCGTAGGAGTAGTCCTGCAGGTAGCACTCGCCGGCCTGGTCGCAGACGGCGCAGTCGACGGGGTGGTTGATGAGCAGGTACTCCATGACGGCCCGCTGGTTGGCGATCGCCTTGGGGCTGTCGGAGAAGACAGCAGAGCCGTCCGTCGCGGGGGTCTGGCAGGAGGGGAGCAGCTTGGGGATGGCCTCGAGCTTGCCGTCCTTGCGGGGGTTGGGGGCCCAGACCTCGACGAGGCAGATGCGGCAGGAGGCCGGCACGGAAAGGGCCGGGTGGTAGCAATAGTGGGGAATCTCGATGCCGTTCATCCACGCGACCTTGAGGATGCTGTCGCCTGGCTGGAATTCGCAGGTTTTGCCGTTGATCTTGCAGGTGGGCATGGTGGCTCCGGGCGGGCCGACCCCTGGCAAAGGGGGGCTGGAGGGTCGATTGGGGCATCTTAGCAGGGGCTCACAGTTGCGTCGTGCCGCTGCCGGGTTGGCGCGAGAGGTGGCGTCGCGCGGGATACGCGACTGGCGGCTCGGTCAAGGGCGCCAATCGCGATGCACAGATCGCCATTTCGATCACTCCAGCTCGCGCCTCCGGTATCAGCCCGGACCTGAAGAGGCTCCTACTGAGTACGTGGATCCTG
>CAZZPX010000194.1:0-6394 GCA_964655955.1 uncultured Phycisphaerales bacterium
GCACCCACGCGCCGAAGTCCTGTGGGTGGGCAGCCGGCACGGCGTCGAGCGCGACACCGTCATCGGTTGGCTCAGCCGCTTCGGCATCCCCGACCGCGAAGAGACGGTCGACGACGATCGCGGCATCACCGGCGCTCACGTACGGCCTGTCCTCCAGCCCATTCTCCAGCGCCTCGTCACCGAGATCCGCCAGTCCATTCGCTTCGGCGTCGACGAACAGCAGCGCCTGCACGTGCAACTCGAAGTGGATGGCGCGGCTCGCAACCTCCGCAACCTCAGCGCCGCGCTGCATCACGAACTGAACCTGCCTGTGGAGGTCGTCAACGCCACGGAGCAGCCGGAATCCGACTTCTTCTCGCCGACGCGCGACCTGTGCGCGCGCGACGCCGCCAATCCGGCCTTGCGCCTCCTCCCCGACGAACTCGACGCCAGGCTCAAGCTCAGCCGCTTCAAGCGGCGGCTGTGGTCCGGGGCGGCAGCGGCGGGGCTGCTGCTGGCGCTCGATGCCGGTCTGCTGCACCAGAAAATCACCGATGCCGAACGAGCGCTCCTGCCGCTCGAAGCGATCGTCAGCGAGCAGGCGCGAGCCGACGGCATGCGCACCCAGGTCTACAGCGCGACCGAGGCGTCGTTCGGCCTGGAGAACGATGTGGTCCGGCATCTCTCCAACCAGCCCGCTGTGAGCGCCCTGCTGCGCTCCCTCGCCGAGGTGACGCCGCCGCGTGTGCGCCTGCTCAACGTCGAGCTGCGCGCCGAGGCGGACGAGCCCACCGCGCTCATCGAGGGATACGCCGACACCGGCGGCCGTGGCGGGGGCGAGATCATCCGCGGCTACATCGCCGACCTGGCGGCGTTGCCCGGCATCGGCGAAGCAGCGCTCAGCAACGTTCAGGAAACCACGATCGACGGCGCCAAGCGGCATCAGTTTCGCCTGGCGCTGCGACTGCAGGCCCCGCTGCGGCCCCTGCGCTCAGGCCGCGTCGCGGAGCAACTTGCCGGCCGCATTGCGACGGGAGAGGAGAACACGCCATGAGCGGCAGCGCCACCACGCGTGAACGCATGACGCATCTCGTCATCGCCGTCGGCGCTGTGATCAGCGCCCATACGTTTCTCATTGAGCCGCAGCAGAAGCGCTTCCAGGCACTCGACGTGCGCATCGAGCAACTCGAGGAGGCGTCGCAGTCCGTCTCGACTCCCGTGACGCCGACCGATGACGTCTCCAAGCGCCTCGCGCAACTGCGCAATCTCGCCCGCGAGATCGGTCGCGGCAACGAACCCTTCGACGACGCCACGGCCCTGTACGAGCACATCACCGCCCTCGCGGATCGTCGCCAGATCGAACTCGGCCCCTTCTCGCCCAAGCAGCGCGAGGCGAGCAAGGACCGACCCGCCGCCCTGTCGCTGCGCATCGTCGCAACCGGCACGTACGAGGGTCTCGCTGAGTTCGCCGACGCCATCCAGCATGAGGCGGGCTTCAGCCGCATCGCTGAGTTCAGCCTGCGGCCGATCGGCGAGTTGGAGAATCCGCTCGTGCGGGCGACGATGCAGATCGAGTTTCTGCACTTCGACCTGCCCGATGCGCTCGCAACCTTGGTGGAGGCAAGTCATGCCGGGAATTAACTTCACGCCCCAGCAGCTCAAGACCGCCACGCCCGTCATTTTGCCCGTGCTGGCGCTGTACGCGCTGAAGCTGACGGCGGGCCCGGCCCCGACGTTCGCCAGGCAGATCGTCGACGATCAGCCGGCGGTCGCTCCCGTCAGGCTCGTGCAGCCGACGGATGCGTCCCTGCGCTGCGCCGTCTGGGAGACCCGGCAGCGCGCGCTCCCCTGCGGGCCGTCGCCTTTCTTCTATCCCGATGGCGAAGAGGTCATTGAGCCGGATCAGCCGGTCGAGGACGCGCCCCAACCGCGCGGCAAGCCGGCCGTCACGCTCGGCGGCGTCATGGGCAGCGGCAGCAGAGCCGTCGCGCTCATCAACGGCACCCTGCATTCAGTCGGCGACGATGTGGGCGGCGGCTGGGCCATCGAGGCCATCGACGTCAACACCCAGTCGGTGACGCTCGTCCATACCGACGGCGCCCGGCACAAGCTTTCGTCGCAGTGAGGCGCCGACCGGTCGCTCGCGTGACATGCCTCCGTGTCTCGGACCGGGCACGATTTCCGCGGAATTTCCCCTTTCCAGGTCAGCAGCGTCCATCAACGGGCCCGGTTGCGCAGGCGCGGGATTATCGGCCGCGATAAGGTGTGGTCCCGATAAAATGCCCCATTCCAAGGCCTCATCCTTACATCCCGCCTCCCCCGCGCCGCATCGGCGGAAACCTGTCGCACACATCGTCTGCTGCACGATCAATCAACTGTCTTCGATCTTTACCCATCCTCCCACTCCCGCGCCCGGCGGAGCCGAGCCAGCACTACAGATGACCTGCTCGGAGGCGGCAGCGTCGTCGGAGCGTGTGCCGTGAACACAGAACTACTCATCGAACGCCTGTTCCAGGCCCTGATCTGCGGAGATCGCCTGGGATCACGCACCATCGTCAACGAACCATTGTCCGAGGGAGCCACCGCCGAAGAGGTCGTCGCGCAGATCATCTGGCCTTGCTACGACCTGATCGACCGCCTGCATCGGGTCGACCAGATCAGCCGCCTGGCGCATCACTTTGGTACGCGACTGCTCCGCTCCATCGTCGATCAGCTCAGCCTGCAATACGAGCAGAAGCCCGACCGCGGCCGCTCCATCTTCGCCTTCTGCGGCCCCACGGATGCCGATGAACTTGCCGGCCAGATGGCGGTGGACCTGCTCGAAGCGGACGGCTACACGATCACGTTCGCGGGCGGGGGAATCGCCAACGACGAGATCCTCTCCCAGGTCGGCGAGATGCAGCCGGACATACTGCTCATCTTCGCCTCCGCCCCCAGCGACCTGCCGCAGATCCGCCAGCTCATCGACACGATTCACGAGATCGGCTCGTGCGGCGACGTGCAGATCGTGGTCGGCGGTGGCGTCTTCAATCGTGCCGAAGGCTTGGCGGAGGAAATCGGGGCAGACCTCTGGGCCAACGATCCCCTGCAACTCGCCCAGCGCCTCGCCGACGAACCCGACCGCCGCGCCACCGAGGATCAACGCACCGTCGGGCTGCGCCGCAAGCGGCGCGAGGCCGCCTGACCTGCCGCGACACTTCCGAGACGTTCTTGATCTCCTTCGTCTCCTGGCAACGACAGGGCACGGCGCACAGCCGTGCCTTGTCAATTCCCGCCCAGTTGACCGGGCGGCACGCCCTGCGGGCGAATCTCGGGGTGGCGGATGCGGCCGCCTGACTCGGCGATCCAGAAGAGCACCCCAAGCACCGTCACGCCCAGCGCGACACCGGTCCAGCCGACGCGAAACTGCCACTTTGGCTTCGCCGCGACCAGCGCCAGATAGGCGACGGTCGCGCGTACACCGCCGGCACCCAAGCCTCCGCCCGCTCCTCGTGTGCGGTGAGGATCTGCCTGCTCGTCTCGTCGAGCAGGCCCTCGTGCACGCTGCTCAGCCCCTCCATCGCCAGGTTGCCCGTCAGCAGCAGCGCGTAGACGCTGGCGCACAGCGCCATGCACACGACCAGGGACAGGAGCAGTAGCTGTCGGTGTCGCATGATCAGCGCCGCGACGAGAAAGATCAGCGCGATCAGCAGCCCGAAGAGCGGCAGATGCGCCAGGGCGAGGTGCAGGTGTTCGGAAGTGAAGATCTCAGCCAAGAGAAGCTCCTGTCGCCGCGGCGAGTCGGTCGGCCCCGGGAACGGACAGCCCCTCAGACGCTACTTCGCAGCCGCGGCAGGGGCAATCGCGGCGGCGCGTGACCGGCACCGGGCACTCCCCGCACTGACGGCCGGCGCCCCTGCAATTCGGCGAATCTCGACCGGGCAGGCCGGACACCGCGACGCCTCGCCTCGATACCATCTGCGATTCGGCGAGGGGGCGGCGTATCCGACCGCCGCCCTGCACTCTCCCCGCACACTGCAGCGAGTCCACCTCATGAACCTCGACACACCGCTCCACGACGTTCGCATCGGCACGCTCGTTCCCGGGCAGCCGAAGATCGATTCATACATCAGGCAGATTCTTCCCCACGGTTTTGAGAGCTTTTCCATCACCTTCTGGCGCACGATCGGCGACAACGACCTGCGGGAGATGGCGCGGCGCGCCACAGACGCCCTCGGCGACAGCGGGGCGCTCATCAGCTCCGTCGGCATCTACGGCAACCCGCTGGAAAGCGACCCGGAGGACGAAGAAACCGTCCGCGCCTGGGAGACCCTCATCGACAACGCGCATCTCTTCGGCACGAACATCGTCGCCGGCTTCGCGGGCCGGCTCCGCGATGTGCCCATCGATGAGTCGTTGCCGCGCTTCCAGCAGGTCTTCGGCGAACTGGGCAGGCGCGCCGCGGACAAGGGCGTCAGGATCGCCTTCGAGAACTGCTCGATGGGCGGCGATTGGCAGCGCGGCGACTGGAACATCGCTCACTCGCCTCAGGCGTGGGAGCGCATGTTCGACGCCGTGCCCCTGGACAACCTCGGCCTGCAGTGGGAGCCCTGCCATCAGATGGTGATGCTCATCGAGCCGCTCCCGCAATTGAAGAAGTGGACGCCGCGCATCTTCCACGTGCACGGCAAGGACGCGACGATCCACTGGGACGTGATTCGCGATCACGGCATCGGCGGGCCGGATGAGTTCGTGCACCACCGCACGCCGGGCTTCGGCGACACCAACTGGACGGATGTCATCAGCGAACTGCGCCGCCACGGTTTCAAGGGGTCGATCGACATCGAGGGCTGGCATGACCCGGTGTATCGCGATGAACTCGAGATGACCGGGCAGGTGCGGGCGCTGAACTACCTCAAAGCCTGCCGCGGCGGCGCCTTCGCGGCGAACCCGCAGGTCGACGACTGATCTCGTCCTGGCTCAGCCGTCAAACTTGTCTGACGATTCTTCGTTGAGCGTCGTCATCGGCGTTGCGCGGTAGTACCGCCGCAGCCGCCGCGTGTGAAACACGAGCATCGACAGCAGCGTGAAGAGCGTCACGCCGCCGATGATGAACGCTGCGCGCAGCCAATCCTCGCCGCGAGCCTGCCTCATCTCGATGAGCGCCGCCAGCGCCCGCACCCATTCGAGCGCCGCGAGCAGCAGCAGCACCTGCACGGTCAACGCCGCCGCCCGCCTGGGGATCAGGAGCACGATGATCGGCGCCAGCGCCAGCAGGGCATAGACCAGATCGAAGTGCCGCAGCACATGCGCGCCGAGCAGCAGGAAGCTGAGAATGACAGGAAGCAGCAGAAGAAAGGCCATGGTCGGTGCAAGCGTGCCCTGCGTCGCGCAGCGCGAATCAAGCGGCAGACGACGACTTCGGATCAAGGCGGATGTGGACTTCGCACCCCAACGCATCGGCAAGGCGCAGTAGCGTGTCAATTGTGGGATTCGGGTGGGGGTCGTTCTCGAGGCGAGAGAGGTTCGCCTTGCCAATCCCGGAACGCTCAGACACTTCGGTGAGCGATAGGCCAAGCCGCTCGCGCTCGGCCTTCAGTGCCTTCGCAATCTCGCGGAGACGATCGTGCCTTGCCTTGACGTAGCGGCCCATGCGCTTGATTCCTTCCGTCTCCTCGCGGTCGATGCGCTGCGCTTCGCGCTCCAGTTCGCGCACCCGCTCAGGCGGCAGGCTTCTCTTCGATCGCTTCATTCGGGCACACCGAAGGCTGTGATGGGGTACACGGTCGCGTCGTCGATTACCTCGTGCACGACGGCCAGGTAGCGGCCACCGTCCGTGCAGCCGAAGGCGACAGGCCGACCGGAACTGCGGCTCTGCGCCACCTCGTCCGGCTTCGCCCGGACCTGCTCTACCTCTTGGGGCGCGATGTCGTGCTCCGCAATGTGCTGCACGTTGCCACCGGGCCCCTCAACCGAGATGACGTCGCGATACGGCATTCTCCGGCCGCTCCGCTTGTTGTCATAAAATACAACACAACGTCCGCCGCGTCAAGGCCCGGTCGCATCCAAAGAACCGCGATTGCACAGCGCTGCGTTGACGCCGATCGGAGGCCTGGGCGTCGGGGGTGCGGCCCACTTGGCGGCCTCCTACGCCGGCACGGCCTCGAGCTGGCGCACCACCTCTTCCGCGACCTGAAGCGTCGTGTTCGGCTTGCCGTCCCGCTTCACGTCGTACGTCGCCACCTTGTTCTCCTTGATGACGCGGGCGATCGCGCCTTCCAGGCGCTCCGCCATCTCGAACTCCTCCAGCCAGTCGAACATCATCTTCACCGTCAGCAGCATCGCCATCGGGTTCACCTTGTACTGGCGGTCGTACTTCGGCGCCGAGCCGTGCGTCGGCTCGAAGACGGCGTATTCATCGCCGATGTTCGCGGCG
>CAZZPX010000195.1:0-6387 GCA_964655955.1 uncultured Phycisphaerales bacterium
GGAGGCGGGCTGTGGGTCGGTCCCGCCGACGGGTCGGCGCCATTGACCAGCCTCTGGGGCGGACAGGACATCATGCCGACGACGCTCGCCTACAACAGCAGGGACGAACTGGTGTACTTCGGAGGCCCGCTGCACACCGACATCCTAGTCGGCCCGGCGGATGGGTCCTCGCTGTCGGTTCTCTTCATTGACATCTTCGCTGTGCGCGATCTGGCAGTTGACGTAGAGAACGGCAAGATCTACTGGGTCGACACCGCCAGTCTTTGGGTGGGCAATCTGGACGGAACCGGCGTGCCCAGCGTCCTCTACGACAATATGGGTGGCACTCTGCGCGCCATCGACATTGATGTTGCGACTGGCACGCTTTACGCTGGCGAACACGGCGGCCTGGGCGGCGGCGAGGATCTGATCTGGATGGCTTCCACCGACGGCCTCGACCCGCCGACCGTCCTGTACAGCGGCGATTATGGGGGCCTGCGCGGCCTCACGATCGTGCCGGCCCCCGGGACGCTCATCCTGGCAGGCGCGGGCGGCGTGTCGCTTCGACGTCGGCGGTAACGCGGGGAGGGCGCGGGCGGCTCCCGGGCGAAGCCGGGCACGCTGGGGCGGCTCGCGGCTGCGTGGGGCCGGGTCTGACAGTGCGGCAAGATGAGGGGACTCTTGCACTTAGGTGCGTCTGATATGGCGATTGCGCTCGCCCTGCGCCCTCCCGGCTGGCCCCGGCGCAGCGCGGTTCCGATGGTAGACGCGGTGTTTCACACACACCCGGAGCGACGAGCCATGCAAGCTGAAGAGGGCACAATCCGGGACTCGGCCGCCCGCGAGCGAAGGGGAAGGCGGGGCTTCACGCTGCTCGAGTCGCTCTATGCTGCGGCCATCCTGTCGATCATGTCCCTGGCGACGATCCAGGGGGTGACGGCGGGTCAGCAGCAGGCGGTCGCCGCCCAGAACCAGCTTCTGGCGGTGCTGGTCGCGGACTCGACGATGAACGAAATCGCGGTGACGCCCTACGACCAACTGCCGCTGCTCGACGCGCGCGTCGACGAGGTGGGCCTGCTCGAGACGCTGGACGGCGCAACGTATCCGGCGTCGGCGGAGGGCCTGGGGCGAGGCATCACGGTGCAGTCCGACACGATCACCTTCACCAACCCCGAGGTGAAGATCCAGGGGTACACGGTGACGGTGAGTGTCCTCGACGCCAAGCGCGTGCTGGTTCAGGTGAGTCGGTTCTTTCCGGAGCCCGCTGAGTGAAGTACATGACGGACACAATGCGAGCAGTTCGCCGGGCAACCGGGCGCGCTCCCCAGCGGGAAGCGGCACGCAGTCCGCACCGCGCCGCGGGCCTGACGCTGGTGGAATTGCTCGTCTCCGTCGCGATCACGGCGATCGTGGGCGCGGCCCTGGCGACGCTGCTGCACGCGGTGGCCCGCGCCACGGAAACGGGCATGCAGACGCGCGAAGTGGTCATCCGCGCCCACGCGATCGACAGCCGCGTCTCGCTCTACACCGACTCCTGCCTGGCGTTGCTGGACGTGCAGGACGATGGAAACGGCTTCGTGCTGTGGCTGAGTGACACGCGCGAGTCGGGGACGGTGCACGCCACGGAGATCCGCTGGCTGATCTACGATCCCGATGCGAACACGCTGATCGTACGTTACGTCGAGTTTCCCGAGGGGTGGACGCAGGAACTCAAGGACCTGTGGGACCAGGAGTACGTCGCCGCCGCCTACGCAGCGGGTGACGCCTGGTGGAGCGTGCTGAGCGACTACGAGGCGCTGGGGTATACCGAGAGCGTGCTGATCGGCGACGGGCTGGGCGGGGTGGAAGTGACGATCGCCGCGGATGACGAATACGACGCCGACCACATGCGCATCACATACCTGTTTGGCGACGAAGCGAGCGACGAAGGCCGCGTGCTGACGGTCGCCTCGTTCGAGGACCACCTGCAGCCCGAGTAGGGATGCGGGAAAGGAGATGATGTGATGAACGACTGCACGAATTCCATGCTGCTTTCCCCGCGCGACGGCGCTGCGCCGCTGCGCAGCGCGGGTCGCGGCATCGCGATGCTGCTGGTGATCGTCTGCCTGGCGACGCTGGCGGTAATGACGGCGGCGCTCTTGAGCGCGCACGGGAACGCCGGCGCGATTGCCGAGAACGCAACGGAGGCAGCGGAGACGGAGCTGGCGGCGAAGGCCGCCGCAGACCTCGCCGAGGCCGTCCTCCAGTCCGACGTGGACCTCACGCCGGCGCAGATCGAGACGATCTTCCAGGATCTGAACCTGAACGGCATGACGTTGACGGCCGAGGCGACGGACTTCGAAGGCAATGCGCCGTCCGGTGAAGAGGAGTCGCTGCTCATCACGATCAACGCGCGTGGTCCCTCGCGCACGCACACGCTGCAGAAGACGGCCAACTTCGAGCCCGAGCCCAGCGCCGAGAAGCAGCTCGAGGAGATGGATTGGGCGGGCGGCGAGTTCGCCCTCTTCGGGCGCGAGTGCGTTGTCCTCGACCACGAGTCAGTGCTGACGCGCTGGGCCTCCAGCCCCCTTGCTGAGAACCGGAAGATCCTCAAGCTGGGTACGAATTCCGAGGCTGCCAGCGCCATCGAGATCAAGGGTGATTCGAAGATCGCCGGCGGCTACGCCTACTTCCGCCCCAGCGCCTCGCGCTACGCGCTGTACAACGACACCACCTTCACCAACGTCTCGTCCAAATCGCTGCCCAGCGGACTGCCCATCATCGAGCGGCCGATCAACTACTCCGAGGCCCAGACCTGGCGCTCCAACGCCGCCGCGAAGGTGACAGGCCAGACCTTCGCCCTGAACGGCACGTACCGGATCGAGAAGCTCGCGCTCGAGGAGGGCTGTGTGCTCACGATCCGCGACGGCTCCCAGCTCGCCGTGGACGACGACTTCAACATCAAGGCTTCCACGCTGCGCATCGAAGGCAGGGCGCGCATCTTCGTCTTCGATGATATGAACCTGAGCGAGGGCTCGGCGATTGAAGTGGCCGAGGGCGCGCGGCTCGAAATCTTCGTCGCGGATGACTTCACCGTCCAGGACTCCTGCGTGGGCTTCCCCGCGGCGCTGCTCGGCCGCGGCCTGCCGCCGTCGACTGACCTTCCCTACTTCGACCCGCGGGAGATCTTCATCGTCGGCGGCCATACCGACGCCAACAAGGTGCTCATCGACAACTCCTTCGTGCGCGGGCGCATCTACGCCCAGTTGGACGATGTCACGCTCGACCACAACTCGGCGGTGTACGGCTGCGTGCTCGGCAACACGCTGAAGCTCGACCATGGCAGCTACGTGCACTACGACCATTCCCTTGATCCGGAGGTCGGCTACACGGTGACGGACGGCCCGCTCTATGACGAGGAGACCGGCGAGCTCATCGACGGCGTGGCGACGGCGGTCCGGACGGGTAACTTCGTTCAGGCCAAGGAGGCCGCGCTCGATGATGGCAGCAACGTCATCGAGGAGACGGTGGACAACGTGGTGCGACTCCTGCCGTCGACGGAGATCCTCACCGTCACGCCGCGCGTGAAGGAGCGCTGCATCGCCTTCCCGCGCCCCACCAAGGCCCGCCTCTATGAAGGCCGACCCATGGCCCACGCGGACGAGGAGGCCCGCTGAGGGGATGAGACCGGCCATGATGCGCAAGGATGCATTTGACACCCCGCACAGCCAGGGGCCCGGCCGACGCCGGGCCTTTACGCTCATCGACATGATGATCACCACGATGGTGCTGGGGATCATCGTGGCGGCGACGGTGCCCGTGGCCATGACCAATGAGCGCACCTTCGTGACAAGCGCGGTGCGGCAGTTGGTGTCGGACCTCGAGTACGCCCAGGTGCGTTCGATCACGCAGCCGGCCTCGCCGACGACGGTGGCGATCCTCGCGGACGGCTCGGGGTACTACCTTGCGGACGCGGACGCGCCACAGACCCCGATGCCCCTGCCGGAGGGAACGGTGGGCGCGGGCGATCCGTATGCGGTGACGTTCGGCGGGTACCGGGCTCTGAGCCTGGAAGGCGTGACTGTGGAGGTCATCAGTGGCGGCGAGAGCCAGCCGGAGGCCGGTTACGCCACGATCGAGTTCGACCAGTACGGGCGGCTGGTCAGTGCGGAGGATGCGCTGCTGGAGGTGGCGTTCGCCGGTTCGACCGCCCGGATCCGGGTGGCGGCGCTGACCGGAACGGTCCGTTTGGAATAGCGAACACTTTCCTTACTGGCTTACCCGAATCGACGTCGAGCCTTATCGGACACGCCCCGAGCGCTCGTCGTAAGTAATTCCAAGGTTCCTGCTTGTCTTTTGTTGCTGGTGTGGCATAGTCTATCGATGGCGGAATACAGATTCCGCCCGGTGTCGTCGGCCAAGCCGCCGGCTCCACGCACACATGGGAAGAGACATTTCGAGAGGAGTTCCAAGAAAATGCTCCGAAGAAGAAACACGTTGTTCGCGTGCGCTGTCGTCTGCGCCGGCGCGGCGGGAGCCCATGCCGCTTTCGTCTATGACACCACACTGGGTACGTACTTCGACTACGACGGCGATATCAGCGCTGGCACGCTGAGCATCACCGACGTGGACGATCGTTCGTTCCGCGTTCAGGTGCTTGATAGCGACACCGAACTGGGGACGTACGGTGTGGGCGGCGCCTCCCTGGCCATGGACCTGGAGTTCGTCAACTTCACCGACAACGGCGTGGCGGGCTACGGGCCCGGCGACACCGCTGTCTTCCAGGGACTGCCCGGCTTCGACTTCGTCGTGACCGACGAATTCGGCCAGACCATGTCGGGCTACATCGACGTGCTGGAATTGACGGACCGGTCCAATTCGCCCGTCCTGCCCGGCATCGAGGGCCAGGCGATGATCACCGATGTGGTGTTCAGCGGCCCGACCTTCCAGGGCGTGACGCTGCCCAGCAACCTCGACGAAGGCACGTTCTACATCTACATCGAAACCACCAGCGCCTGGGGAACGCTCGGCGACCTGCTCGAGACAGGCGGCGCCGGCCCGCAGCTCACGCTGGAGATTCGACTGATCCCGGCGCCCGCCTCGCTGGCGCTCTTCGGTGCGGCCGGCCTGGTGCTGCGTCGCCGCCGCTGAGCCCCCGCCGCCGCGGCTTCGCCTTGCCGACACAATCGCCCTGCGCGCCGAGCGTTCCCCGCCGGTTGACGCAGGGCGATTTCGCGCGCTTCGGGCGCGGATGCTCCGCCGGGCGCGTGCTCGGCCCGTGACCCCAGTTGCCGAACCTGCTTCGGCGCCTGCGCGGCCCCGGTCACACTCGCGCGCCGCTTCGTTTCTGGGGAGTGGTGTGAATCGTGTGCAGCGGCGTGCGCGTCAGGCGCGTGCGCAGATTGTCCAGCACGTTCATGAAGTTGATGTACCCGTCGTAGGGTGAGGCGTAGGGGTTGAAGTACTGGTGCACCACGCCGTCCGCGAAGTGCTTTGTGCACATGTAGTACGAGTGGTCGCTGGCGGTGAGCTTGCGCCAGTCGTCGAGGATGTAGCGGGCGTGCTGCTTCTGCTCCTCCGTCTCGGCGCTGGCCAGCTTGTCTTTGATCGGCCGTTCGAGGCGGTACAGCTCGTGCAGGGCGTTGGCCTGCATGGCGTTGCCCATCCACGCGGAAAGATCACGCTCGGTGTCCGCCCAGGAGATCATGTGCGGCACGTCGTAGACGTCGCGCGGCGGATGCGCCTCGACCACTTCGCCGGGCGTCCGGAAATTCATCGAGCCGCCCGAGTGATGCAGCGCCACCTCGGGCAGTTCCTCGAGGAAGTCGTGGATGCCCGTCTGGGCGTTCTGGTGCTCGCCGAACGTCTCGTAGTCCATGAAGAGGTTGCAGATCGGCCCCGACTCTTCCACGCGCGCGACCGAGTCGATGAACTTGGCGGGCGTGAGCGGCCAGTCCTCCCAGTCGCGATTCGAGAAGCGGAAGGCGACATCGTCGGAGAGGCGATAGTTCTTGAGCAGCAGCGTCAGCGGACACGCCGCTTCCGTCGCCGGCACGTTGGGCGGCCGGTACGTGACGTTCGGCGTCCGCTGACCGAGGATCCGATCCACGCCCTCGCAGAGCACGCCGCGGAATCGGCCGAGCTGATGCAGAAACGCGGCCAGGTCGTTGTTGTAGATCAGCTCGGTGTTGCAGAAGACGCGCGGCGTGACGCCGAAGAGCGACCTGACCTTGGCGGAGTGCAGATCGATCTGCTGGGTGAACTCCTCGCGCGAGTAAAGGAAGGCGAGAGAGTGGTCGTAGGGCTCGGAGAGGATCTCGCAGCACCCCGTCGCCACGAGTTGCTGGAAGAGTTCGATGACATCCGGGCAGAAGGCTTCGAACTGGTCGAGAACCGCGCCGGAGAGGGAGAAGCTCACGCGAAATTCGG
>CAZZPX010000196.1:0-6386 GCA_964655955.1 uncultured Phycisphaerales bacterium
CCACTTCGCCGAACGGCTGGCCGAGGCGATGCAGCACGGCGACGAGAAGGTCATGGCGGTCGTCGAGCCGCTGCTCTCGGCGCGGCATCCGTCACAGCTTTACCAGGCGCTGGCGGAGGGGCTGATTCTGGGGCTGGTGTTGCTCTTCGTGTGGATGAAGCCGCGCAGCGCGGGCGTTGTCGCCGGGTGGTTCTTCATGGTCTATGGGGTGCTGCGCATCGCGACCGAGAACTGGCGTCTGCCGGATGCACACTTGCAGGTGCAGCGGATCCTGGGGCTGAGCCGCGGACAATTCTACAGCGTGCCGCTCATCCTGATCGGTGCGCTCGTGGTGTGGTACGCGGTGCGCAAGAGCGGCAAGCACGGCGGCTGGCTGCGCGGCGAGCCCGTCGCCGCACCCGCCGCGGGCGAGGCAACTTGAAGAGCGCGCGCACCGCGGGATGAAACCACCCGGCTCCGCCGCGTCTCGCTGCGCCGGTGAGAACGCCGCGAAGCCGCAAGCGGCACGGACGTGGTGCTATGCTGAGGCAGTACATCGTGCGCGAGGAGCCGGGCGTGGCTGAAGTGCAAGGCTACAAGGAACTGCCCGAAGAACCCGAGGCCGACCTGCTCTGCCTGCGCTGTGGCTACAACCTGCGCGGGCTCGACGCCGCGTCGAACTGCCCGGAGTGCGGGTTTCAAATCGAGCGCTCCCGCAACGGAAGTCTGCTCCATTTCGCCTCGGATCGGGACCTCGCGTCGCTCTTGCGCGGCGTGCGCTTCGTGCTGATCGCTGCTTGCCTGGCGCTTTATAGCTGGATGCTCTTCGGACTCTTCTGGGGGTATCGAAGTGCTGAGCCGGGCGCTGCGTCGCAAGCTGTCTTGAGTTGTGCGGAACTGGTCGCGCTCACGTCGGCGCTCTTCGTCGCACCGGGCCTCTACCTGGCCGGTTGGTTGCTGCTGACACGCCAGGAGGGGAACGATTCAGCGTTCGAGACGACCTTGAGTTCGCGCCGCTTGACGCATTGGCTGACCCTGCTGCTTGCCGCCGCCCATCTCGTCTGGATTCTCCCCATGCTGCTGAGCTACTTCACCACCGATTCGCTCCTTGATGGTGCGCTGCCGGCTCTCTCGGTCGCTGTTGGCGTTCTCCTTGTACTCCACCTGACGACGGCGCTTCGTCACCTGCAGGTGCTCGGTCGACAACTGGGCATCAGGTCGACGCGCGCTCGCCTGAAGACGCAATACGTGATTCTGTCGACGGCGGCGGTCTGCTTCACCGCACCGTTTCTCGTCAACGTGCCGGGCGTGGAGTTGCTCCTGCCCCTGGGCGCCTGTTGCGCCCTGACCTCGTACATCCTGCTACTCACCGGGCTCGCTGAGTGCGGCGGCTGGCTGAAGCACATACTCCGCCAGCGCCAGCGCCAGCGCGAGGAGCAGAGCACGTGACGAGCGATCCGTGTGAACTCGATCGCGACCACACCTGCCTGCGCTGCGGCTACAACCTGCGCGGGCTCGACGCCGCGTCGAACTGCCCGGAGTGCGGCCTGGAGATCGAGCGCTCACTGCGCGGGGGGCGGCTCGAATTCTCGCAGCCGGCGTATCTGCAGCGGCTGCGGCGCGGCGCGGATCTGATCCTCACCAGCTTCATCCTCTTTCTTCCGGCCGCACTGGCGCTGGCGTTCCTCTCGTTCAGCACGCCGCGCGGCTACTCGGGCGGGCTGACGGTGACGGCGTACGCCCTGCTGCTCGCGGCGCTGGTGGCGCTCGTCGCGCCGGCGCTGCTGCTCGTCGGCTGGTGGCTGCTCACCACGCCGGATGAGGAACGGCGCGGCGTGGAGGCGCGCTTCAGCTCCAGGCGGATCGCGCGCCTGCTGACGCCCACGCTCGCCGCCGCCTATCTGGCGCTGCTCGCCCTGATCGTGCTGCGGCAGAGCGCTGCGGACATCGCGGCGGCGCTCGGCTGGCGTCGCGTGACAGCGGCGCTCATCGTGCTGGCGCTTGTGCACATCCTGGCATCGGCGCGGTACCTGCAAACGCTCGCCAGCCGCATTGAAGGCGAGGCAATGGCCATGAGCGCCGTCGGACTGTGGATCGCGGGCGGCGTGACGGTCGCTTCGGTCGTGCTGGCGGCGTGGGCCTGGCCGCTGCTCGCCATCTTCGCGCCCGTGGCGCTGATCGGCGTCATCATCTGCCTCTGTCTGTACGCCACAGCCCTGAGCAGATTCGCAGCAGCGCTGCGCGAGGTGCTGCACCGGGGCGGTGATGCCGGAGGGGCAGCGCCATGAGTGACGTCGGGCCGACGCTCGAAACCGATCTCGCGTGCCTGCGCTGCGGCTACAACCTGCGCGGACTCACCACAGCCGGCGCCTGCCCGGAGTGCGGCCTGCAGATCGAGCGCACGCTGCACGGCCGCTATCTCTGCTATTCGACGCCCGAGTTCATCAGGTCGCTGTCGCTTGGCATCGGGCTACTCATGATCGCGATGCACATGCTGCTTCCTAACGGCCTGGTGATGTTCGTCCTTTACATAGCCGCCCCTTCGGATTCCGTGACTCCCCTGGGGAGGTTTGCGTATGTGCTCACCTACGTCATCGCGATTTCGCTGACAGCGGTGTTCTATGTGATCGGCTCGTGGCTGCTGCTCGAGCCGGACCCGCAGTGGGCCGCTGTCGAACGGCGCGTCTCTGCCCGCCGAATCGGTCGCTTCATGACGGCGCTCCTGGCCCTCACCTGGCTGGGAGCAGCGGTGCTCCTGGCGCTGGACTACGGCGATGCGCGGCCGCTGAAGGGTGCCGGCGACGCCGCGCTCGTCCTGGCGCCCGCCGTGGTTCTGCCGTTACAGTGCGGGGCGGGGGCGGTTCATCTCTGCGTGCTCGCCAGCCGCGCACACGATAGGCCTCAGCGCCTGGCGGTGACGACGGTATCGCTGTTCGCGGCGGCAATACTCGCAGGGACTCTGCTCATGTGCGTGGATCTCCATGCCGCACCCCTGGCCGGCCTGCTCGCGGCGCTGGCGGGCTGTGGATTGCTGGCGTTCGGAGTCGCCTTGCTCGGCGACCTCGAAAGCACGCTCAAGCTCCTGCGCGTGCGCTCGCTCGAACGGCGCGAAGAGTGAAGGCGCTTTGCGCCATGTGTGCGGGTGCTTCGCTCACTGCGCCGGCCGCAGCAGGACAGATGTCTGGGCGACCTTCACCATGCCGAACGACTCGAGCGCCTCGCGCTTGATCGTCTCACCATCCGTCACGAGGGCGCAGAGCGACTTGAACTGCGCGCGGCTGCACAGCTCGAGGAGGTCGGCGAGGACGCGCACCAGCGCCGCCTCCGCGCCGGCGGCAGTGAGTCGATCGACGTGCTGCAGCACGCCGATGTCACCCAGGCTCAGCACGGATGCCACCGCCACGGGTTCTTTCTCGACTCGGCCGACGTGGATGTCCAGGCGAGAGTCATCGAGTTGATCGACCAGGCAGGCGGCGACTTCCTCCGCCGCGGCGCCTGCAAACCAGGTCGGTCCGCGCCCCGGCGCTGCTCCCGCGTGGGCCAGGCGTTCCTGGGCAAGCGCCCGAGCGAACTCGCCGTACTGTTGCCGCACAGCCCGCGCCGAGAGCACCTGCACGGACTTCTCGAGCGCGCGCGGCTGGATGAGCGACTGCATCACCAGCAGATCCGCCGACGACCGACTCCAGCCGCGCTGCAGGAGGTTGTCCAGCAGCGCCGGCTCGAAGTCATCGCCTGCGCTGAGAGCGAGCCGCCAGCGCCCCCCGCGCTCGCCAAAGTGGTTTTCGATCTCGCCCACGATTCCCTCAGCCGGCCGCGCCTGGGCCAGATGCAGGTCGAAGACAGCGTTGGTCCAGGGCACGCTGCCGCGCTCCGGCGCGCAGCAGGCCGTGCAGCCCGCGACAAGCTCCGCGTCGGCGCTGCATTCCGCGAGAACGGTCAGCGCCTTCTTCGCGGTTCGCAGCAGCGCCGCCGGTGCGCTGGCGGGGTCGGAATGCAGGATGGGCAGATCCATACCCGCATCCTACGGCCGGGCCCGCCCCTGCGTCGGGCAGGCGCGAGAATCAATCCGCGGCGCGTCGAAGGCTGCGGGCGGCAACCTCAGCGTCCGCGGCGGGAACGCACGCGGCCGCCCAGCGTGCGCTTGGGCAGGGCCGTGGGCACCAGGCCGCCGGGGAAGCGCGACTTGTCCTTGTCCGACACGAGTTGCGGGGGCGACTTGGGCTTGAAGCGGTTGCCTTCCTGCCGCTGCTTCGCCAGTTCCTCATCCTTGCGCTGCTCGCGCTCCTTGATGTGCTCCGGAACGGGACCGGGCTCGAAGTCGGGGTACTCGAGCTTGGGCACTTCCGTATTGATCAGCTTCTCGATCGTGGTCAGGAGCGGCCCCTGTTCGGGCGTGACGAACGACCAGGCGACGCCCTTGCGACCGGTGCGGGCAGTGCGGCCGATCCGATGCACGTAGATCTCCGGATCCTCGGGCAGGTCGTAGTTGATGACGTGGCTGATGCCGGCGACGTCGAGCCCGCGGGCGGCGACATCCGAGTCGATGAGCACCTTGAGCCCGCCCTCGCGCAGCTTCTGAATGGCGCGGTTGCGCTTGCCCTGGTACATGTCGCCGTGGATCGCCTGCACGTCGATCTTCTTCTTGCCCAGGTACTTGGCGATCTCGTCGACGGTGCGCTTGGTGCGGCAGAAGACGACGGTCATGGCGGGCTCTTCGTGCGTCAGCAGGTGATGCAACAGTTGCCGCTTGTCCCACGGCTGCACGGGTAGATAGTGCTGCTCGACCTGCTCGACGGTGAGCGAGCCGGCTGTGGCGACGAGCTTCTCGGGGTTGGTCATGTACTGCCGGGCGAGCTTCTCGATCTCGTCGCTGATCGTGGCGGAGACGAAGATGGTCTGCGCGCCTTTGGGCATCCTGCCGAGGATCTTGCGGATGTCGTCGCGGAAGCCGATGTCCAGCATCCGGTCGACCTCGTCGAGCACGGCGTAATGGATGTCGTCGTACTTGAGCAGGCCGCGCTGATGCATGTCCATGACCCGGCCGGGCGTGCCGACGATGATGTGCCTGCCCTTCTCGAGCTTTTCGGCCTGGCGCTTCATGGAGCCGCCGCCGTAGATGGGGCAGGTGAGTATGTCGGTGTGCCGGCCGAGGTCGGAGATCTCGTTCGCCACCTGTATGGCGAGTTCGCGGGTGGGAACGAGGATCAGGGCCTGCGGCGCGCGTGGCTCCACGGTCGCGCGCTGGAGGATGGGCAGCCCGAAGGCCGCCGTTTTCCCCGTCCCCGTCCGCGCCTGGCCCAGCACATCGCGTCCCTCGAGGGCGAGGGGGATGATCTGCGCTTGGATGACGGTGGGATGCTCAAAGCCCATCGCCTCGAGCGCTTCGAGGAGGCGATCGTTGAGCCCCAGGTCCTTGAACGCTTTGTCTTCTGCGAAAATCTCGGTCATCGTTGCCTTTTCCCCCGGTGTGAGTCCTGTTTCGTGTCACCCGCGCCCCACATCCCCGGGTAGCACCACATGAGAATAGCGACACTGCGGTCCCGTCGCCTGTCTCACCGCTACGGCCGGTGCAGCGTATCGCGCCCGAATCCGCCCGCATTCATGTCCGCCTGCGGCGAAACTCGATACAACAGGCGAACGGATGGTTCACCAGCGCAAGGAAGTATAGGCGTGCCGCCCCTCAGCCGATTCGAGATCGACCTCTCCGTCATCCCGCACAACCTCGAGCGAATTCGGGAGGCGATCGGGCCGCAGGTCGGCCTCTGCGCCGTGCTCAAGGCCGACGCCTACGGGCTGGGCTCGGTCCGCATCGCCTCACAGCTCAGCCGCTGCGGCGTCAATATGGTGGCGGTCTACACGCCGGGGCAGGCGCAGGTCGTCCTGCGGGCCCGGGTGACCTGCCCGGTCCTCGTGCTGGCACCCGTGCGCGAGGCGGAGGGCCTCGAGGGGCTGGAAGGGGCGCTCGCGGCCGGCGTCGTGCAGCTTGCCGTGCACGACCCCGAGCACGTACGGCAACTCGAAGCGCTGGCCCAGCGCCTGGGGGCCCCGCTGCATGTGCATGTCGAGGCAGACACGGGCATGGCGCGCGGGGGAATCTCGGCGGACGAGGCGCTGGATGTCCTCAAGCTGGTCCACTATTCCGCCAACCTGAAACTGGCGGGCCTCTACACGCACCTCGCCTCAGCGGGTGAGGACGACGACTACACCGCCGTGCAGGCAAGCGCCTTTGAGCGCCTGCTTGATGGGGCGCGCGAGTTCATCCCGACGGAATGCGTCGTCCACGAGGCGAACACGTTCGGCGTGTTGCGCGGCAGGCGGCACCACCGTCGCATGATCCGCGTGGGGCTGCTCTGGGCGGGCTACGGCCCGGAGGAGTTCAGCGGCGAACCCGCCGTCCCCGTCCTGGG
>CAZZPX010000197.1:0-6385 GCA_964655955.1 uncultured Phycisphaerales bacterium
GGAAGCCGAGCTGACTCTCCTCGAACTCCTCACCGAACAGTTCTCGCTGCCGGGCGATCTCCGCTTCGTCGAGCGGCTGCGCTTCGTCGGCAAGCGCCTGGGGCTCGTCTTCGTTCGCCGGGTCGGCATACCAGATGGAGATTTCGACCGCGGCGGGCAGTCGCCGGGCGCTGCGGCTGTTGAAGCTACTGCGCCATTGGCCGCGGACGTAGTAGCGGAATTGCAACTTCTCCACCCCGGTGAGGATCTGCTCGGGCTCCTCCCGCGGCGCTGCCGGCTCAGCCTCGCCCACGCCGTTCGCCTCATCGTCGCTCGCGGCGCGGCGCTGCTGCGCGTAGACATCGCGCCGCGCGCATTCGACCGCACCGTCCGCCGGGCGAAAGCGATACGTCGTCTGCTGCAGATCGCCGAGCGAGGGATTGCGCAGATCGAGCACGACGCCGCGCGAGAGGATGCGCAGGCTGTCGCGCCGGCCGACGATCCCCGCGCCGGCGCTCGCGTCGCCCGCGAGCGCGGTCATCAGGTCGCGCTCGAGCCCGTTCATCAGCGCTTCGGTCGCCTGCGCCTGCCTGCCGAGATCCGCCAGGTCCGCGCGTCGCTGCGCCAGATTGCCCAGGAAGCCGAACATCGCGCCGCCGAGCAGCACGAGCAGGGCGATCGCGATGAGCACTTCCATGAGTGTGAAGGCGAACCTGTCCGCCGCACGCCGAGGCAAAGAAACGGCAATCAACCGCTCGCGGGGACGCAGCGGCTCGCCGGGCGACCTCGATGAGTGTGAGCGACGACTCACAACGCCCCCTCCTCATCCAGCGGATCGACCTCGAACTCCGCACTTTCCTCGACCTCGCCGATGTCGAGCAACTCGACCAGGCGAAATGCCTCCGGCGCTTCGCGGTTCGCATTCTCCAGCCGCGTCGTCGAGGCCAGCGGATCCGCCCCGCGCAGGTCGCGCACGATCACCGTCACCACCGTCAGCCCGGGAAACTGGCTGGGCTCGGTCTCGATGTCGATCTGCCAGCGCTGCGGCTCGTCATCGAGCGCCTCCTCGCCGCGCTGCTCATCCACGAAGTCGTCGACGTTCTGCACCGTCGCCAGCCCTGCTTCCAGGCTCGCCAGTGCCGTGCGCGCCACGTCCACCGCTTCCTGCCGCCTGCGGGCGCCCTCGACGCTGCGCAACACGTCCGTCGCCACGCTGAGAATGACCAGGGCGCACATGGTGAAGATCGCCACGCTGAGCAGCAGTTCCAGGAGCAGCGCGCCGCGGCGGTTCACTCGTCGTCCCCAGCTTCAGCGGCGCGCGGCGTAGCGGGAAAGGCCGGCTCGCCCGCTTCCCCATCCATGATGTTCGCCTCGTCGAAGGGGTCGTATTCCTCCTCCGTCTCCTCCTCTTCCTCGGGCGCAGCGGGAAACTCGTTCGTCAACTCGCGCAGCTCCGCCTGGCCGGTCCAGCGATTGAGCGCGAACTGCGCCACGTTCCCCTCATCGTGCACGAGATAAATGCGCTCGCCCGGCGCCAGTGCCGTGCCGTCGGGAAAGAAGACCGCCAGGATGATCGGCTCGGTCTCCTCGGGCTCGAGGCGCGGGTCGGCGGGGGCGAAGCCGCCGACCGGCGCTCCGCCTGCTTCCGCATCGCTCGCGCCGAGTTCGAGCAGCGCCGACTCGTCGAACCCAGTCGTCTCGAGCCAGTCCGCGGGGAGTGAACGGCTCATGCGAAAGGGGTTGCTGAAGCGCAGCGTCGGCCGGCGCCGCCGCCGCGCATCGTCTCCCGCAGCGTCTTGATCGGGCGAGAGGCCGACTGCCGCCGACGAATCGCCCGCGTCCAGGAACGGTTCGTAGGGCCGGGCCACCAGGCGGGCCGGCGTACGGTCCGGCTGCAGGCGCGACGCCTGCCCCAGCCGCGCCACATCACCCGGCGTCAGCCCGCCGAACCCGATCGGCTCGTCGAAGGGCGTCGCCGTCTCTTCCCCGCTGCGCCGCGGTTCGAAGTACACCGCCAGCACCTCGCCGTGCAGTTGCGCCTCGGCCCGCACCAGCGTCATGTACGTCAGCACCTGCGCGCGCATCTCGTTGAACTGCCTGCGATCCAGGTTGGTGAGCACGCTCGGCACGGAGAGCGTCAAGACCAGCACCAGCAGCGTCAGCGCGATGAGCAATTCGAGCAGCGTCAGCCCCAGCGAGCCGCCGCTTCCACGCGAGCGGTTGCTCCGCTGGCGGGGACGCCGCGGCTCGCGGAGCCCCGCCATTGTATGCCTGATGTCAGCGTGCCCGTTCATGGGCCAAGGCGTCCCTGGCGCTCAACCGCCGCCGGGCCCGGGAGGAAGCTGCATGTCCGGCATGTCGTCGTACAACTCGCCTTCCTCGTCCGTGAACTCGTCCCAGTTGGCGATGTCGTCCTCGGTGCCTTCCTCGCGGTCCGGGCCGTTCGACCACAGGTCGTAGTCCAGGCCGTATTCCGACTCGGCCCGGTAGTTCCAGGGGGTGCCCCACTTGTCCTCGCGGATGGGTTTCTCGATGAATTGCCGCCAGTTCGCCTCGTCCTCCTCGGTCTCGAGGTTCTCCTTGGACCAGAGGACGTTCAGGCCTTCCTCCTCGGTGGGGTAGCGTCCCATGTAGAAGCGGAAGTCCTTGAGGGCGCGCTCGATGTTCTGCAACTGCACGCGGGTGATGTCCGCCTCCGCCTTGTCCTTGACGTCGATGAGACTCACCACCGCCAGACCGCCCAGCGCCAGCAGGATGACGATGACGATGAGCAGTTCCATGAGCGTGAAGCCGGCCCGACGAATGCGGCGGGAAGCGCGGCGTTGACGTGCGTGTCGTTGCATGACTCCGTTCCTTCTTTCCTGGACCCGCTGCCCCGGCCCGGACGAACGCCGGGGAGCCGATGGGAGATCTCCGCTTCGCCCTATCCTACCACCGCGGCGGCAGGGGGAGGCGGAAATACCGCAAATGCACCGCTCCTCCGCCCTTGCGCCCCGCCGGCCGTCAACCACAGGCGTCGCCCGCGGGGCATCTCAAATCGTGCTCGACAGGCGGATCATGGGAATCAGCAGCCCCACCGCCACGAAGCCGATGATCCCGCCCAGAACCAGCAACATGAGCGGTTCCGCCAGCCGCACCGACGTGGTGAGCAACCGATCCACGCGCCCATCCACTGTGTCCGCAATCGTGATCAGCACTTCGTCGAGGTTGTTGGCGCTCTCCCCGACGCGGATCATCTCGATGACGTCATCCGCGAACAGGCCGGTCTCTTCGAGCGGCGGGGCGAGGCTCTCGCCGCTGCGCACCGCCTCGGTCGCCCGAGCGATCGCATCCTCGAGCACGGCGTTGCCCGCAGAACCCTTGGCGATCCGCATCGCCGCCAGCATGGGAATGCCGTTCGTCAGCATCGTGCCCAGGGTGCGGCAGAAGCGCGCCACCGCCACCGCCCGCGCCAGGGGCCCTGTGATCGGCAGCTTCATCTTGATGCGCGACCAGGCGCGCTGCGCCGCCGGCTGACGCACCACCCACCATCCCAGCGCCGCGAGCACACCCACGCCGATCAGCGTGAACAGGCCGTAGTCCGCGATCAAGGCGCTGATGAGCAGGATCACTCGCGTGGGAAGCGGCAGTGAGGGCAACTCGTCGAAGAAGTCGCGGAACATGGGCACGAAGAAGCCGAAGATCACGATGAGCACGCCCGTTCCCACCGTGCCCAGGATGATCGGGTAGATCATGCTGCCGATGAGTTTCGCCCGCAGGTCCGCCTGGTGATTGAGAAAGCTGCCCAGGCGCGCGAGCACCTGTTCGAGAAAGCCGCCCGCCTCGCCCGCCTGGATCATGGCGAGCTGCACCTCGGGAAAGAGATCGGGATAGCGCCGCATCGACGCGGAGAGATCTTCGCCGTCTTCGACGAGTTCTGCGATCTCGGCGAAGGCGCTCGCCAGCTTCGGGCTCGACTTGCTGCGGCCGAGGATCCGCAGCGAGCGCAGCATGGGCACCCCCGCCCGCAGAAGATCGCCGAACTGCTGGTAGAACGTCGCCAGCTTGCGGCTGCTCACGCCCTTGCGCAGCGACAGCGTCAGCGCCCCCCGCTCGGGCTCGACTCGCACGGGAGCAAGCTGCTTCTTCTCGAGTTCCGAAAGCACGGCCTGCTCGCTGGCGGCGGTCATGTTGCCCGTGACCCGCCGCCCGTCCGGACCGAGCGCGATGTACTGGTACGTCGCCACGGCAGAAGCATACAGTGGAAACGCGCAGAAGCGGCAAGATTCGCCTTCTCTGATCCGCCGGCACCGCCCGGGAGCACGCATGCCACGCACCGCCGTCTGGTTTCGCAAGGACCTTCGCCTCGCGGACAACACCGCCCTCCTCGCCGCCTGCCAGCGCGCTGAGGACAGCGTCATCGGCATCTACATCCTCTCGACCGGCGACCTGCGCAGGCATGACGAGGCGGCGTGCAAGGTCGATCTCATCCTCCGTACGCTTGGCGAACTTTCGGCGGATCTCGCCAGGCTCAACATCCCACTCCTCATCAGGTCCAGGAGCAATTACGCAGATGTCCCCGGGGCCGTCGCCCAGATCGTGCGCGAGCACGCCTGCGAGACGCTGCACGTCAACCGGATCTACGGCGTGAACGAACAGGCGCAGGAGCGAGCCGTCGAGAAGAAGCTCGCGGGGCGGGCGAAGGTCGTCAGCCACCACGACGCCTGCTGCCTGCCGCCGGGCGCTGTGCTCACCAACGACGGCTTCGTCTCGCAGATCTACACGCCGTTTCGCAGGTCATTCCTTGCGCGCATCGCCTCGCACGGCTTTCCCGAGCCGGGCGGCAGGCCGAAGAAGCGCCGCGAGATGAGCGCTCAGCCCAGCGACGTGCCGCAGCGCGCGCCCGGCTTCGAGAGCGACGCAGCGCGCGATCTCTGGCCGGCCGGTGAGAGCGCCGCGAACAGGCGCCTGCGCGCGTTCATCAAGGACGGCATCGAGCGCTACGCCGATGAACGCGACCGCCCCGCGCTCGACGGCACGAGCCGGCTCTCGCCGTACCTGTCGATCGGCTGCATCTCCGCGCGCACCTGCCTCGCCGCTGCCCGCGATGCCAACGCCGGCACCTTGAGCGAGCGCCGCAAGGGCCCCAGCACCTGGATCGGCGAACTGATCTGGCGCGACTTCTACCAGCACATCCTCTGGGCCTATCCGCGCGTCAGCCGGCATCGCGCCTTCAAGCCGCAGACCGAACGCCTCACCTGGCGCGACGATGACGAACACTTCGCCGCCTGGTGCGCGGGGAAGACGGGATACCCCATCGTCGACGCCGCCATGCGCCAGCTCAACACAATCGGCTGGATGCACAATCGCCTGCGCATGGTCGCCGCCATGTTCCTCAGCAAGGATCTCTTCCTCGACTGGCGCCGCGGCGAACGCTACTTCATGCAGCATCTCATCGATGGCGATCTCGCCGCCAACAACGGCGGGTGGCAGTGGTCCGCCTCGACCGGCACCGATTCGGTCCCGTACTTTCGCATCTTCAATCCGCAGAGCCAGAGCCGGAAGTTCGATCCTGACGGTACGTTCATCAGGAAGTACGTTCCCGAACTTGCCGACCTCGATGCCAGCCGCATCCACAATCCCCCGCCCGACCTGCGCGAGAAGTTCGCCTATCCGCCGCCCATCGTCGATCACGGCGAAGCCAGACGCCGCGCCATCGCCGCCTTCAAGAAGCTGAACGCCTGACGCGCCTCCTAACGAGCCGCGACCGTAAGGGAGCGGTTCCCGCGAATTCCACACGCGCGGCTGCCGGCGCCGCCGCGCGAACCGTCCGCCTGCTCACGCGCCTGGCGCGTCAACTGCCGTCGCCGTGCCGCGCAGCTCCGCGGCGACGCGCTCGATCTCATCGAGCACGCGGGCCAGGTCCGCTTCCGTCGCGTTGGGATTGTTCGCCACGATGCGCAGCGTCGCGATGCCATCCACCGTCGCGAAGTTCGTCAGCACGCGCCCTTCCTGCTTCAGGCGCAGGCGCACCTTGCGTGTGAAGCGATCCAGCTTGCCCCGACGCTCCTGCTCATCCTCGATCGCCGCAATCGCCGGCGGAATGTAGCGGTAGCAGACGTTGCATCCCATCGGCTCGCGCGCGAGTTCAAAGTGCGGCCGCTCCAGCACCAGCCGCCTGAACGCCTGCGCCACCTCGAATTTGCGGTCGATGCGCGCGTCGTACCCCTCATCGCCCAGCGCCTGCCAGCTCAGGTACAGCTTGAGCACGTCGATGCGCCGGCCGCACTGCAGCGAGCGATGCCCCAGGTCGTACTCCGAGCCGCAGCAGTCGTCGTGGAAGAGATAGTCGGCGGCGATGGCGATGGCGTCCTCGAGTTGCCCCGGCTCGCGCATGATGAGGGCCGAGCAGAGCAGCGGCACGTCC
>CAZZPX010000198.1:0-6378 GCA_964655955.1 uncultured Phycisphaerales bacterium
GTCTCGGTTCGTTTCCTCTCGGGAGTGCTGCTTCTTATCGTGGCGGCTCCCGGGCTGCGGGCCCAGGCCGAACCCACGCCCCTCGAAGACGCGGAGCGCTTCCGCGGCGCGCCGGTGCGAGAGGTGGTCGTGTCCGGGCTGAAGCTGACCGACGAGCAGTACGTCCGCAATAACCTGCGAGTGCGCGAGGGGACGCCCTTCGATCCGGAATTGACGACCCAGGACGTGCGCAGCCTGACGCGGCTCGGCCGCTTCGCACGTATCCAGGCGAGCGTGCTGCCCTACGACGACGGCTCGGTCAAGGTCATCTTTGCCCTCATCGAGGAGCCGCTCATCGAGGATGTCCAGAGCGTGGGCAACACCGTCTTCAGCGACCAGGAGATCGCGGAGATGTTCGGCGTGCCCCCGGGCGCGCCCGCGGATGAGTTCAGCATCCAGCGGGGCATGCGCGACATCGAGCAGGCCTACCGCGAGCGAGGTTACTACCTTGTGCGCGTCGAATACGATCGCCAGGAACTCGAGGAAGCGGGCATTCTCTACCTGCGCATTCGCGAGGGGCCGCGCGTCCGCGTCACCGACATCCGTTTCCAGGGCAACGAGCACTTCGCCGACAAGAGGCTGCGCGGCGAGATCAAATCGGAGACCGCCCTGTGGCTGCTGCGCAAGGGCGAGATCGACACCGAGCAGATCCGGGCCGACGAACGCGCGCTTGCCCAGTTCTACATCGATCACGGCTACCTCGAGGTGCGCGTGGGGTCGGAGCTGCGGCTGAGCAGCAACAATCGTGAGGCGATCATCACCTTCTTCATCGATGAGGGGCCGCGCGCCCGCCTGCGCAATGTCGTTTTCTCGGGCAACACCGTCTTCGCCGACGAGCAGCTTCTGGCGCGGCTGGCGATTCGGCCGGGCGATCCGCTGCAGCGCCGCGAGATCGCCGACTCGCTGGCGGCGATCGAACTGGCGTATGGCGAACTGGGCTACACCGATTTTCGGCTGCGGCACGAACTGCTGGTCGTCCCCGACTCGCCCGAACAGGGGCTCGCCGATCTGCTCCTGACGCTCGACGAGGGCCAGCCGTACAAGACCGGCCTCGTCCTGACCCGCGGCAACGACATCACGCAGGATCACGTCATTCGCCGCGACATCTACGTCCGCCCGGATCGGCCGCTCGGTCAGACCGCCATCGAGCGGACGCGGCGGGAACTCGAGCAGAAGCGCTTCTGGGCCCCGGGGAGCGTCAAGGTGACGCCGCTGCCCCCCAACCCGGATGAGCCGGGCTATCGCGACGTGCTCATCGAACTGGAGGAGACCAACACCGCATCGATCGGCTTCGGCGCGCTGTTCAGCACCGACTCGGGCGTCCTCGGCCAGATCCAGATGACGCAGCGCAACTTCGACTGGATGGACCCGCCCGACTCGCTGGACGAGTTTCTCGCCGGCCGCGCTTGGCGCGGCGGCGGACAGACCTTCTCGATCCTGCTCCAGCCGGGCAACGAGGTGCAGAACTACAGCGTGTCGCTCGTCGAGCCGCGCGCCTTCGACACGGACTACTCCTTCCGCGTCGAGGGCTTCCTCCGCACCCGCTTCTACGATGACTGGGACGAGCAGCGGCTGGGTGGGACGTTCGGCGTCGGTCGGCGCCTCGGCGAGCGCTGGAACTTCTCCACCAGCTTTCGCTTCGAGAACGTCGACATCTCCGAGGTGGACGAGAACGCCACCGTCGACCTGCTCGACGTCGAGGGGAACAACGACATCTCCAGCGTCGGCCTGCACCTCGTGCGTACGACGTACGACGAGCCCGCCTTCCCCACCCAGGGCTCTCGCATCGAACTCAGCGTCGAGCGCTTCGGGGCGCTGGGCGGCGACTATGACTTCACCCGCCTCAGCGCCGAGCACACGATCTTCCTCCCCATCGCTGAGGACATCCTGGGCCGGCGCACGGTCTTCTCGCTTGAGACGCGCGCGGCCTACATTCCCGAGGAAGACGCCGCCCCCCTCTTCGAGCGCTTCTACCTGGGCGGCAGGTCGCTGCGCGGCTTTGACTTCCGCAGCGTCTCCCCGCTGGGCTATCGCAGCAACGGCACGCTCTCGGACGACCACGTCGGCGGGCGTTTCCTCTTCAAGCTCGCACCTGAAGTCCGTTACCCGCTGGTGGCCGATGCGTTGTACGGCGTGGTCTTCGTTGACTCCGGCATCGTCGCCGACGAGATCACGCTCGATCCCTACCGCGTCGCCATCGGGACGGGTATCCGCCTGAAGATCCCGATGTTCGGCCCGGCGCCTCTCGCCTTCGATTTCGCCTGGCCGCTCAAGGACGCGGATGGCGACGATTCGCGCCTCTTCAGCTTCGCTGTGGACATCCCCTTCTGAGCCTCAAGCCTGGCGGGCGGCGGCGGGTCGTTCGACGCCTCCGACTGCTTCCCCGCCGTGGATGGGCTATCATGGCCTTCGTGTCCTGGAAGAGCGGGCGGCGCCCGGTGACGGCGTTTCTCCCACTCAGCGAAAGGAGCCAATCATGACTCGATTCCGCAGGTTTGCGGCCATTCCTTTGCTCGTCGTTCTTTGCCTGGTCGTGTCGCTGCTTACGACGCGCGTCGCCGGGCTGTCGGTCGTCCCCAGGAGCCCGGCGGTGGTGGGCGTGCTCAACCTCGACCTGCTGCTCCAGGGGCTGGAACGGCGGCAGGGACTGCAGGAGCAGTTCGACCAGAAGCGCGAGGCCATCCGCGCCTCCCTCCAGCAGAAGCTCGATGTGTTGAACCGGGCCAAGGACGAGCTTGCCGCCCTGGAAGGGACGCCGGACTACGAGCAGCGCCGCATCGAGGTGCGCAAGATGGAGGCGATGCTGTCGGCTGAGGAGGCCTACGAGGCGAACAAGCTGGCGATGGAGGACGCCCGAGCCGTGCAGGAACTGTACCTGCAGATCACGACAGAGCTGAAGACGTTCTGCGAGACGAACGAGATCGATCTGGTGCTGCTCGACTCCTCGCCGGCGAGTGAGTTTCCCCGCACCGAAGACGGCCGCATCCTCAACAACCAGCAGACGATGCAGGCGATCGCCTCCTGGGAGACGATGTACGTCAACCCCCAGATCGACATCACCGCGGACTTCATCGCCTACATGAATCGCTGAGGCAGAGTGCGAGCGGAGATGCATCGCGAGGCAGCACAGAACAAGCCCGCCGTGGCGGAATCGGCGCCCGGCCAGCCGCTGACGGTCGCCCGCATCGCCGAGGTGGTGCGCGGCGAGGTGGACGGTCCGGCGGGCCTGTCCATCACCGGGCTCAACACGCTGGAGCGCGCCGGGGCCGGGGACCTGACGTTCATCGGCGACGGCAAGCACGCGGCGAAGTGGGCCGCGAGCGGAGCCGACGCGGCGCTGGTGACGCGCGACGTCACCGTTGCGCCGCATGACGCGTCCCGCCGCGCCCTGATCCTGGTGGACAACGCCGACCTGGCGATGGCGGAGGTGCTCGAACTCTTCGCGCCTCCCCAGCCGCAGCCCGCCGTGGGCATCCATCCCAGCGCCTGCGTTGATGCGTCGGCGAAATTGGGAGACGGCGTGCGGATTGGGGCATTCGCGTACGTCGGCCGGGGGGCGACGCTCGGGTCCGGCGTGACGTTGCACCCGCGGGCCACCGTCCTCGAGGAAGCCGTCGTGGGCGACGAATCCGTCCTCTGGCCCGGTTCGGTGTTGTGCGAGCGCTGCCGCCTCGGCGAGCGCGTCGTCCTGTACTGCGGCGCCGTGATCGGCGCGGACGGCTTCGGCTACCGCCCCCTGCCGGACGGCAGCGGCATCCGCCACATCCCCCACATCGGACACGTCGAGATCGGTGACGATGTCGAGATCGGCGCCAACACCACCGTCGACCGCGGCAAGTTCGACGCCACGCGCATCGGCACGGGCACCAAGGTCGACAACCTCGTGCAGATCGGGCACAACTGCCAGATCGGGCGCATGTGCATGATCTGCGGCCAGGTCGGCCTGGCCGGCAGCGTCACGATCGGAGACGGCGTGATCCTCGGCGGCAACGTCGGCGTCGCGGACCACCTCACCATCGGCCCGGGCGCCCGCCTCGCCGCCCGCTCCGGCGTCATCGAGAACGTTCCCGCCGGCGAGACCTGGGCCGGGGCCCCCGCACGCCCTCACCGCGACTTTTTCCGTCTGCTCGCCGTTGAGCGTAAAATGCTCGCTCAGCACCAGCGTCGGCAGACTGACTCCTGATCACGCGCGGAAGGCGACTCGCCCACAGCACCCCCCTCGGCTATGGAAAAACAGCACACCATTGCGGCATCGGTGCAGGTGGTCGGCCGAGGTCTCTTCCACGGCAAGCCCGTCAAGGTCACCTTCAAGCCGGCTCCGCCGGATCACGGCATCGTCTTTGTACGCACAGACCTGCCCCGGCCGAACCGCGTCCCCGCCACGATCGACAACGTCATGCCCGCCGAGCGCCGCTCCGTCCTGCGGGCGGGCGATGCGGTCGTTGAGACCTGTGAGCACTGCATGGCTGCGCTCGCCGGTCTGCAGATCGACAACGTGCTGATTGAACTGGACGGGCCGGAGCTGCCGGTGGGGGACGGCTCGGCGCTGCCCTATTTCGAGCCGCTCGCGGCAGCGGGTGTGACCGCCCAGGAGGCGGCGCGCCTGGTCCTGCGCGTGCGCGAGCCGGTCAGCGTCAGCGATGAGTCCAGCTCCATCGCCGTGCTCCCCAGCGTGGGCGACGACCTGGGCGTGCTGTACGACCTCGACTACGCGAACTACGGCTACCTGGGGCGGCAGCTCTTCGAGTTCTCGCTGAGCAACGGCAGCTTCAGCAAGGAGATCGCCGCCGCCCGCACCTTCAGCATGGATTTCGAGGCCAAGGCGATGTGGGAGCGCGGGCTGTTTCAACATGTGAGTCCGGCGGATGTGCTGGTGATCGGCAGGGACGGACCGGTCGACAACGCGTACCGTTTCGCCGACGAGCCGGTGCGGCACAAGATTCTGGATCTGTTAGGGGATTTTTATCTGCTGGGAGCGCCGATCCGGGCCCAGGTGATCGCCCGCCGCTCCGGCCACGCCATGAACCACATGGCGGTGCGGCAGCTCAAGCGGCAGTTGGAGGGGGCCCGGCGGCAGCACGCTCTGGCACATGCCCCCGCGATGGACATCGACGCGATCCGCCGCATCATGCCGCACCGCTACCCCATGCTGCTGGTGGATCGGGTGGTGGAGATGGAGTCGGATCGCCGGGCGGTGGGGATCAAGAACGTGACGATCAACGAGCCGTATTTTATCGGTCATTACCCGCGAAAGCCGATCATGCCAGGAGTGCTCATTGTGGAAGCGATGGGCCAGTTGGCGGGTCTCTTGATGTCGCGGAGACTCGAGCATACTGGTAAGATTGCCATGCTGTTGAGCTTGGATCGAGTCAAGCTGCGTCGTCCGGTAACCCCGGGCGATCAACTCATTTTGGAGGCTGAGACGATATCAGCCGGAAGGAGAACCGGAAACCTGAAGTGCCGTGCCTTCGTGCAGAACGATCTCGCCGCGGAGGCGCACATCAAGTTCATCCTTGTGGATCCTGAGGCGTAGCTCTCGCACCAGCGGATCCAGAGTCGGCTCACAGCCGTGTACGCACCGTTCGCCCTGCCGAGCAGCGCGACACCGAGAGTAAGCGGAGTTTTCTGCGTGTCCAATATCCATCCTACCGCCATCGTGGACCCGGGGGCCGAAATCGACGAAGACGTGACCGTCGGTCCGTACTGTGTCGTCGGCCCGCAAGTCCGCATCGGCGGCGGCACGGTCCTGCACAACCACGTCACCGTCACCGGGCTCACCTCCATCGGCTTCGACAACGAGATCTTCCCCTTCGCGGTGATCGGCGTGGCGCCCCAGGACCTCAAGTACGACGGCGAGCCCACCCGCGTTGTCATCGGCGACCGCAATCAGATCCGCGAGCACGCCACCATCCATCGCGGTACGCCCCTGGGCGGCGGCGTCACCCGCGTCGGCGACGACAACCTGCTCATGGTCGGCGTTCACGTCGCCCATGACTGCATCGTCCATTCCCACACCGTCATCGCCAACTCCGTCATGCTCGCCGGGCACGTCGTCGTCCACAGCGGGGCCGGCATCGGCGGCGGGGCGGGCGTCCACCACTTCACCACGATCGGTCGCCTCAGCTTCACCGCCGGCATGGCCCGCGTCTGCAAGGACGTGCCCCCCTTCATGACCGTTGAAGGACATCCCGCCACCGTGCGGGCGGTCAACACGGTCGGCCTGATGCGCCGCGGCTTCCCCGAGCGCACCGTCGACGCCCTCAAGGTCGCGCATCGCATCCTCTTTCGCGACGGCCTGGCCATGAACGAAGCCCTCGCCGAACTCGAGAGCCGCTACCC
>CAZZPX010000199.1:0-6375 GCA_964655955.1 uncultured Phycisphaerales bacterium
GTCAGGGCTGAACAGGAGGGCGACGTTCGCTTCACGGTACGCATGACCAGCGACGAGTTGACATCACCTGTCCAGGAGAATGAGGCGACGAACCTCTACCGCTGACCTGCACGCTGCCTCTCACGTCAGACAACAGGGGATGGGCCCTCCGAGGCCCATCCCTTTTCGCTTAACCCCGTTGGCCCTGTGATGCCGCGGCAATGACCGTTATTCCGACCGCTCCATCAACGCCGGACGAAGTGAGGCGTCAAGCGGGGATTGCGCTTGCACGGGCCCGAAAGCGGCCTAATCTGGTCTTACCGGTCTCTTTCCAGGCGCGTCTCGGTCCGATGAGACTGCGCCGGACCGGCATCGATCACAGCCGGCCCGCCCCTCCACGTCCGAGAAGGCAAGACCGGCCCACCACCAGAGCAGGGAGAAGAAGACATGCAGCAGAAGCGCAGACTCGCACAGGCGATCGTTCCCGCGCTCGCCATCGCCGCGGCCTGCACCGGCCCGGTCGCAGCGGAAGAACTTGCCTGGCGCACCATCGGCAACGCCGAGGACGGCGACCAGAGCATCCACGTCGCCGACATCCCGGCCCGCGACATAACGCTCTACCTGGGCGGCAAGGGCGACCCGTCGCACGGCGAGGCCGGCCGCTCACTCACCACCACCTTCCTCAAGACCGGCGTCGACCCGGAGGGCGATACGGCGGCGGCGATGGGCTTCACCACCGACGGTCAGCACATCGTCATCGCCCACCGCGAGAGCCGGAACCTCATTCTCTGGGACGCTGACACCCGCGACTTCGTCGGCGAGATCGCGCTCTCCGGCTCGCCCAATGCCCTGGCGATCTCGCCGGACGGCGTGCACGCCATCACCGCCAACATCTTCGAGGGCACCGCCTCCATCGTGAACCTCGTCACCATGACGGAAGAAGACGTGGTCACCGTCGGCGACACGCCCGGCGTGGCGGAAATCTCCCCCGACGGCGCCTTCGCCGCCATCGGCAACTTCGTCGACAGCACCATCAGCGTCATCGACATGGCGACGGGCGCGGTCGTGCGAACGATCAGCGGCATCGACTACGTCGCCTCGCTTTCCTTCAACACCGAGACCTTCGCCGTCACCGTCGCCGTCGAACCCTTCAAGTTCGCCGGCAACACCAAGGTCGTGCACGGCGACTACTACGGCGACGTGATCAACATCGCCGACATCACGACCGGCAACGTCACCGCCCTGCCCTGCGACGAGCAGCCGCGCGGCGTCGCCGTCTCCGCCGACGGCACGATCGCCGCCGTGACGCATGCCTACGCGCCGCAGGTCATCTCCGTCGTCGATCCCGTGAATGAGACGATCACCAAGACCATCGCGACCGGCACCGATGTATGGGGACCGATCTGCATGGACCCGGCCGGCACGAAGGTTGTGGCGGGGATTCAAAACGCCTGCATCGTCGTCAACCTGGTCACCGACACCGTCTCCTCGAGCATCAACACCGCCAGCGTCAACGCCCTGCTCACCACGGCGGACGGGCAGTACGCGCTCGGCGTGGGGTACTACGGTTCGCTCATCTCCTTCGCCAGCGAGTCGCTGGTGAAGAATCTCAACAATCAGGTCTCCACCGCTGTCGGCGCCGTCTCGCCAGTCGAGCCGCGCGCCGCGATGTGCTCCAACTCCTTCGGCGAGGATCTGGTCGTCGTCAACACCAACGGCGCGAGCGGCGGCCTCGAGGCCTTCATGCTCTCCGGCCCCATGCCCGAAGGCGACAAGTGCCGCACCATCGCCGTCAGCGAGGACGGCGACACCGTCGCCGCCGTCAATGTCTACAGCGACACCGTCACCGTCTTCGACGTCGCCACCAAGACCATCAACGGCTTCGCCCAGACCGGCCAGCGCCCCAGCGAGATCGCTTTCACCTCCGACGGCAGCAAGGCCGTCGTCGGCAACATGGATTCCTACTTCGTCACCGTCATTGACATGACGACGCTGAGCGACACGACGATCAGCATCGGCCGCCGCGCCGCGCAGATCGAAATCTCGCCCGACGACCAGTACGCGTACATCGGCGTGGTCGCGGACGGCGACGGCGTGTACCGCCTGAACCTCGACACGCTCGCCATCGAGGGCGCCAAGCTCCCCACCGGCGACATGGGCGGCGTGTACTACCTCTACTCGCAGAGCAGCGGCATGACGCTCAGCCACGATGGCTCGCTCCTCGCCGTCTGCGGCACCTACAACGACCGCATCACGCTCATCGACACCGCCGCCTGGTCGGTGCTCACCAACGTCACCGTTGGCGACTACCCCACGTGGTGCGCCTTCTCCGCCGATGATACGCAACTCTACGTGAGCATCCGCAACGAGGACCAGGTCGAGGTGCTCGAAGACACGGGCGGCGGGTGGAGCCTCGTCGATTCCATCAACGTCGGCGATTACCCCTTCCATCTCGCGCCCACCGCGGACGGCTCCACGCTCTTCGTCATGAACTACGGCGACAAGAACATCGGCGTGGTCGATCTGACCAGCGGCGTGCAGTCCAGCGTCGTGCCCCTGCCCAACTCACCTGCCGCCGGACTCTTCCTCTCGCCCGATGACAGCGAACTCTACGTCGCCTCCGGCAACGCCAGTGCTTCGCTGGGCAGCGGCGGCTTCACGCTCGACTGGTACGGCGAACTCACCGTCATCGACACCGCCACGCTCGGCAGCGTCGAGTACGACATCGAGGTCTCGCCTTCACAACTCGCCTTCAACAGCAGCGGCTCGGTCGGCGCCATCGCGGCTCCCGTCCCCGATGCGGCCATCATCATCGAACTCGAGCAGCCCTGCCCCGGTGACCTCGACGGTGACGGCGACACCGATCAGTCAGATCTCGGCATCCTGCTGGCCTCGTACAACCTGGACGGTGGCGGCGATCTCGATGGCGACGGCGACACCGACCAGTCTGACCTCGGCATCCTCCTCGCCGACTACAACTGCGGTACGTAAAGTCAACTCGCAGCACCCCACGTACTCCAAGCCCCGCGGCCGCGCCGCGGGGCTTTGTTTCTCTTGGGCGCCGTCGGACGCGGCACGCCGCGCTGCTTCATGCGCGGCGAGTGCAAGTCGCTATCAATCGTGGTCACTCCTCGTACAGGTCGTCGCGCACGGCGAGCGTCAGTTTGGTCTTGAAGACTTGCCGCTCACGGCGGACGGTGAGTTCGACCTCATCACCTGCACCGTAGCCTTCGAGCAGGCGCATCAGCGCCGAGCCGCTCTGCACCGGCGTGCCGTTCAGCGCGATGATGATGTCGCCGACGAACGTTGTGCCTTGGCCATCCTCGTGCAGACCGCGCAAATCCGCCTCTTCCGCGGGTGAACCGGCGATGACCCGCTCGATCACCGCGCCGGCGAGCCGGTTGCGCGCAGCCAGGCGATCGCTGACCAGGCTGATGCCGATGACCGGCCGCTGCACCTGGCCGAAGGCGATGAGTTGCGGGATGTAAGTGCGGATCTGATCGACGGGGACGGCGAAGCCGATGCCGGCGCTGGCGCCGCTGGGGCTCTGGATCGCCGTATTCATGCCGATGAGCCGACCCGCGGAATCGAGCAGCGGCCCGCCGGAGTTGCCGGGGTTGATGGCGGCGTCGGTCTGGATCATGTCGCGCAGCTCCCGACCGTTGCGGGCGGTGATGGTGCGGCCGAGAGCGCTGATGATGCCGGTGGTCAGGGTCTGGTCGAGGCCGAAGGGATTGCCGATGGCGAGCACATCCTGACCGACGCGCAGGTCGACGGAGGTGCCGAGCGGAATGGGCGTGAGCCGGTCCGCGGGCGCCTCGATCTGGATCACCGCCATGTCGAGCCCGGCGGCGGCGCCGACGAGTCGGCCGTCCCAGGTCGAACCGTCGGAAAGCGTGACTTCATAAGTCGTGCCGTGCTCGGCGACGTGGAAGTTGGTGACGATGTGGCCGCGTTCATCCCAGATCATGCCCGTGCCGCTGCCCGCGGGGATCTCCTGGACGTTGAGCGTAAAGCGATTGCGGACGATGGCAGTGCTGGTGATATAGACGACGGAGGGTGAGAGCCGCTCGAAGAGGTTGATGCGCGACAGCTCGTTGGCGGTGAGGGGGCCGCGGTCGACGGCCTCGCGGATCACATCCTGGGCCGAGGCGGTGTGTCCGAGGCGGTCGATGGCGCCGCTGCCGATGACCACGCCAACGATCGCCCCCACCAGAAGGAAGAGAACGGCGAACGGTGTGAGGTTTTGATTGGATCCTGTTCGCATGCGTGTGCCTTTCCGTAGAGTGCTCGCAGGGGCGTGAGGCGGCTGTGAGGTCCATTCCCAGCGGCCGCCGGGGATCATACGCAGCCCGGCGAGGAGCGTTCGCCGGGGCTCACGGCGGCGGAACTGTCGAATTTGCAGGTAGCGGGCGGTGCGGGCGTCGAATCTGCGCCCGCGCCCCGCCTCAAGCCTTGCCAGGCGGGTCTGAGGGCGGCACGGAGCTTGCATTTCCTCAGTTGTCGCGGCAGGCGGCTGCGACCAACGGACGCGAAACACCCCTCAATCAGACATAGCACCAGTGAAGGAGATTCAGCCATGACAACCCGCACCAACGATCGTCAGGGGTCCTACAGCCTTGTGCCTTTCGAGGCGCTGACCAATCGCCTGGACCAGATGTTCCACGACTTCTTCGGCGAACCGTCGAGCGGCAGCGTGCTGCCCGTGCCCTCCGCCAGCCGGCCCGCGCCCCTGGACATCTGGGAGGATGAGAACGCCTACCACCTGGAAGTGGAGATTCCCGGTTTCAGCATGGAAAACGTGGACCTCGTGCTGGAAGGCCGGGAGTTGACGATCCGGGGCCAGATGGAGCAGAGCCAGGCGGAAAACACCGTCCGATACCATCGGCGTGAGCGTCGGGCGCGACAGTTCCAGCGCTCGCTCATGCTTCCCGAGGATGTGGACGCCGAGCAGGTGGCCGCCTCGATGGAGGATGGCGTGCTGCACGTGACGCTGACCAAGCAGGAGAAGCACAAGCCGCGTCGCATCGAGATCAAGCCGACGCTCACGGACAAGTCGCAGCAGGGCTGACGCCGGCGAGCGGCGCGGGCCGCTCTCTGCCTCGGCAAATCGACGTACAGGTTGCGGGCCGCCTCGGCAGAGGCGGCCCATTTTGCCGCGCAGCTTGCCCATTCTCACACATCTGCCGGCGCGGGCTGGGAGGCGTGCGCAAACGGGCGCATCTTTATCGCGCTTTCCGATCATTTTGCCTTGCACGATCTCCGTTTGCTGTCATAATCGGAACGTCTCAAGCACAGGGACGCGCAAGGAGTGAGTCAGACTCCCTGCAACAACTAGATTTGCTGTGATGTCGCCCGAGCGGCTGTGCCGTGTCCGTAAGGAAGCGCGCGCCGAATCGTGCGAGGTCAGAGATGTCACGACCGCCGCGTCGCGGACAGCTATGGCTGCGTGTGCCATCGTTCGCGGTGCTAACAGAAAGTTGACGAGACGGCAGGTGCAGGTGACAAAAAGGGCTTGTAGGATAGGTTCGAGTGTGTGCGCGAAGGGCGCACCGCACCGCCTTCCGGACCGGTCGACGCCGACCGGGCACCCCGAAAACCTGCACTTGAGAGGACCAGAGAAGATGATCACACGCATGAAGATCATGACTGCAGCGACACTCGTCGCACTGACCGGCAGCGCCGTCTCCGCCGAAGTGCGCGACCTTGACACCCGCTCCGGCGATGTCATGCAGGCGACCACCAGCACGGTTGCATACGGCGGTGGCGCCGTCAGCGTCCGCTACTGGATTCCCGTCGCCGTGCCCAACGACAGTTCCGCGCTGAACAACGCCGTCGTGCAAGTTGTCGGAGGCGACATTCTCGGCGCCGTCACCAGCTTCAGCAGCTCAGGCAATCCCAACGTGATCTGGTACTTCCAGACCGCGGATCAGCTCGACGACGAGGGCACCTATACGAGCAACAACGTCGTCCTCGACGAGTTCCCCTTCAGCCGCTCCGACACGCTCGGCGACATGCTGCCCAACGGCCGCATCGTCTTCCGCGCCAACTTCGCCGGGACGGCCCAGAACAACCTCGAGACGATCCTGGGCGACGTGAAGAGCCAGATGCCCGCCGCGTTCGAGCCGGATGAAGGTGACAAGATGCTCGTCGGTCCGGGCATTGACAGCAGCGGCAACGCCTACCTCGGCGTTCCCGGCGCGCTCGCCCAGGCGAACGGCAATGTCTGGGTCGGCAACACCAACTTCGATGCGTTCAGCGGCGACATCCCCAGCGGCTGCAACATCTGGGACTACGACGACACCGCGCAGGACAGCCAGAGTCCCGCCTACGAATACTCGCAGAGCGGCTCCGAGTCCTTCGCCAACGCCAAGGGCGTACCGGTTGACAGCGGCG
>CAZZPX010000200.1:0-6343 GCA_964655955.1 uncultured Phycisphaerales bacterium
TGATGAGGCTGAACCGCGTCACTGCTGGCGCAGGATTACGAGAAGGTATTTAGATGTGGCAGCCGGCACGACCGTCGTTTGCCGCCGATTGCTGTGGCCATCCTAACCCTTCTCCTTTGCCCGCGCGGGCCGTTCGATTCCCATTGCTCGCAGCCGTGACTGCAATGTGGTCGCCTTCACGCCCAGAAGTTCTGCCGCGCCGCCGGGGCCTCGGATTCTCCAGTCAGCGGCTGTCAAGACCGCCAGGAGGTTCTCACGCTCATGCTGGCGCATTTCGGCTTCGGTGAGGAATCCTGACTCTCTGTCGGAGGCGCCCCGGTCTGGCGGTGGGGAGGGCGGTGCATGGCGAACGGGCAGGTCGAACTCCAGCACGCCTCCCTTCGCCAGGATCACTGCACGCTCGATCACGTTCTGCAGTTCGCGTACGTTGCCGGGCCAGTCGTAGCTTTGTAGCTGGATGACGCCCGCGCGGGTCAACCGGGCAGTGGGACAGCCCAGTTGCCTGACCGATCGGTGGGCGAAGTGCTGCGCCAGGAGCGGAATATCCTCCTGGCGCTCGCGTAACGGAGCGACCTGGATGGGGAAGACGCTGAGTCGGTAATACAAATCCTCGCGGAATCGCCCGGCCTCGACCTCCTCCTTCAGATCACGGTTGGTAGCGGCAATGATGCGTACATTGGCTCGGCGGGTGCGATCCTCGCCCACCCGCTCGTAACACTTCTCCTGCAGGACACGGAGCAGCTTGCTCTGCAGTTCCAGCGGGACCTCCGCAATCTCATCGAGAAACAGCGTGCCACCCTCCGCCGTCTCGAAGCGGCCGGCTCGATCCTTGACGGCGCCGGTAAAGGCGCCTCTGGCGTGGCCGAAGAACTCGCTCTCGTACAGGTCCCTGGGCACTGAGGCGCAGTTGACGCGGACCATCGGCTTATCGTGCCGCCGGCTGCGGCAATGGATCTCGTGCGCGACAAGCTCCTTGCCGGTGCCGGTCTCTCCCAGGATGAGGACGGAAGCGTCGGTGGGAGCGACCAGATCGATCTGGCGGACCACCTGGCTCAATGGCGCGCTCTGGCCCACAAGATCGCCGAAGGCTTTGGCTTCGACGACCTCCTCCCGGAGGTACTCGTTCTGCTGCTTGAGTCGGTCGTTGAGACGCCTGATCTCTTCGAAGGACCGGGCATTGATGATCGCCGCGGCGAGGTGATCGGCAAGGGCGCGGCCCCACTGGAGAAGTTCTCTTGGCGGGTCGAAACGGCTGAAACTGCCCAGTACGCCCAGGACTTCATCCCTGAACAGGATTGGCGCGCCGGTGAAGGCGCAGATTCGCTCTGCTCTCAGCCAGTCATGGGCGCCGGCCAACTCCCCGGGCTCCTCGTCGAGGCTCGTCAGAATGCAGGTCTGCTTCGTCGAGGCGACCGCGCCGATGGGACCGCAGCCAACGGGAACTCGCGCGAGCTGGTCCGGCAGACGCATGCTCTGAGCCGGCCCGTCCCCGGAGACGCTCGTGCCTCCAGCTACGGCATAAAGAGTAGGCGGGCTGGAGGATTGTGAAGTCGCGGCGGCGGAGGAAGGCGAACTCTCATTCTCGACCAGCCAGATCACCACCGCCGCAATGCCGGCCCCAGGGGCCTCCAACGCGCGGCGAGATAGCTTTTGCAGCAACTGCTCCAGCGAGCGCTCCTGAGCCATCTCCAGGAAGAGGCGGGCTAGGAACTCGAAGTCGATTGGATGGGAAATCTGCGACTCCATGCCATCTGTCCAGGGGACGCGGGCCGACTTTCCGGCGTCCATCGTAGCCGAGTTTTCGTGCCGACGAGATTTCGTCCTGGCGTCTGCGCGTGACCAATCGCCGTAAAACGTTGCCAATCAGGGACTAAGACGTTTCACGAAGTCTGGCACGCGGCTCGTTCTGGATTGGCTGACGCGTGGTCCAGAGACCACACAAGGAGCAAAACCATGATCACCGCGAAGCACTTCTTGGATCCCGCTGAGTCCGGCGACGGGCCGCGGCTCTGGGTCGAACCCATCGGGCTCACCAGGGACCTGCGCGAGTGGTGTTCGGTCGACGAGGTCCTGCCCCTGCTGGGCCCCCCGCGTCACCTGAGGGAGTGGTTCGCAGGGCATCCGGACGAGTACGAGCGCTTCCGCGACCTCTACCACGAGTGGCTCTCGACAAGCCGCTGCCGGCGCTTCCTGGAACGTCTCGCACGCACGGCGCTGCGAACGAACTTCACGCTGTTGCACGCGGGGGATGATCCGGCCCACAACTGCGCCACCGCGCTCAGTGAGTTCATCACCGAGCTCCAGGCGTATTGCCCGCAAGACAACTGATCGGTTTCGCGTCCGGCGCCGCACGGCGCTGGGCCGCTGCCCTGCACCCATTGAGCTCGACCACGGTCGGGCAAGGAGTTCGACATGACGATCGTGCCACTACAAAAGCTGAGTCTGGAAGATTGTGACATGCTCGGTGACAACATCGTGATCGCTTGGCGCCGCGACGCAATGCGGCGCCGCCAAATGCGCGGACGCAAGCGCTCCCACGACCACCGAAGTCAGTCGCGCCGCGATGAGCGTCCTCGTTGAGCTGTCCTTTTCGATCTATTCGCTCCATTGCCTGATGAGAAGCGACCATGCCTCCTGCACATATTAATGCGACCGTTCGCCTTCTGGAGGACGTTCCCGGGCTCGACCTGCAGCGCGGGGACCAGGGAGTCGTGGTGAGCGTTTGGCTGTCACCCGGCGACTTCCTGTACGAGGTGGAGTTCTCCATTTCCCGCCGATCTCCTACGGTGCGCACCTTGCTCCGAGCAGGCCAACTGGAGGTCGTCGAATGACAGGTCGTCGATGGCCGCACAATGGAACATTCATGATGAACAGAAGCGCTGAGTCAATCACTTGCCTTCTCCTGGGAGCTCTGGCCTGCTTGGGTGGCTGCATGGTGGGACCGAGCTACACGCCGCCGCAGACAACGATGCCGGACACGTATGCCGAGCTTGGCTCGCCGGAGGGCGCAGCACCGAGCGCGACGGAGTCGCCCGAAGATGAGATCAGATGGTGGCGACGCTTCGACGATCCACAGCTCACCGACCTGGTTGAGCGAGCGATCGAGGCGAACAACGCCGTCGCCGTCGCCGAAGCGAGGCTGCGCGAAGCGCGCGCGGGGCGACAGATGGTGCAGTCGTTGCTCTATCCCCAAGTCGGCGTGGGAGCATCCGTGCTTCGATTTCGCGGGAGCGAGGCGGCGCTGGGCGCGGGGAGCGACATGCTTGACCTGGAAGACGGCCTCTTCCAAATTGGCTTCGACGCCGTCTGGGTCCTGGATGTGTTCGGCGGGGTCCGGCGCGGTGTTGAGTCGGCGCAAGCCAACGAGCAGGCGGTCAACTCCCTTCGCCGCGGCGTCGTGTTGATGGTGGCGGCGGAAACGGCCAGGGCGTATGTCGAACTTCGCGGAGTGCAGCGAGAACTTCAGGTAGCACAGGCGAACCTGGCGGACCAGCGGCAGACGCTCGCGGTGACCGAAGACAGACGGCGCTTCGGGCTGGCCTCCGATCTCGAAGTCGTGCGAGCCAGGACCGAAGTCGAGTCCACCGCGGCCGAGATCCCGCCCCTCGAACAAGCCATTCGACAATACATACACGTGCTGTCGATCCTGCTGAGTCTGGAGCCGACGGCATTGGCGGGCGAGTTGGACCCAGTCATGCCGATGCCCGAGCCGCCAACTGAACTCGCCGTGGGAGTCCCCTCGGACCTGCTTCGCCGTCGTCCTGACATCCAGAGCGCCGAACGGCAACTGGCGGCCGCGACGGCCCAGGTCGGCGTGGCCACGGCGCAGCTCTTCCCGCAGATGGTCCTGGGCGCGTCGGCGGGGCTGGCGAGCAGAGACACCGGGGACTTGCTCAATGGGAATGGATCCGGCAACTCGAGCAGCTACTACGCGACCGGCCCGGTAATCAACTGGACGCTCTTCGACGGAGGTCGGCGCAAGTCCGGTATAGACGTCGCAGAAGCCCGGGTCGACGCCGCCAAGGCGTCGTACGAGGACGCGGTGTTGCGAGCCTTCCGCGAAGTGGAAAGCGCCCTGGTGGCCGCCGATCGCAGCCGGGTGCGCGTTGAGGACCTCGAGCGGCTGGCGGCGAGCGCCCGCGAAGCCGCGAGCATTGCCCGGCGCGATTACGAACGCGGCATCCTCGATCAACTGACCGTCCTCGATGCGCAGCGTCAGGCCAACCGCGCGGACATGCTGCTCATCGAGGGCGAGATGGCGCTCAACGTCAACATGGTCACGCTCTACAAGGCCGTGGGCGGCGGCTGGGAAATCGCAGAACCGGCTCCCGCGACAGATCCCACGGCAGAGGACACTCAAGAGGACGAAACCTATGAACCAAGCGAGAGTTAACCCCCGAACCGGCATCGCGCCCGCGACCCGCTGCGCCCGAATCAGCATCGCCGCGTGCACCTTCGTGCTGGTCGCCGCAGGCTGCGAGAAGGCGCCGGTCGCGGAAGGCCCGGTCCCGGTGAAGGTGAAGGTGCTGCAGCCGGAGGAGATCATCGTCTCCACTCGCTTCAGCGGATCGGTCGAGCCGCTTCAGACGACAGCGCTCGCCTTTAAGCTGCCCGGCACCGTGCAGAGCCTGCACCGTCCTGCTGGCCTGCTAAGGGATGTGCAGGTCGGGGACGTGCTGGCGAAGGGGACGGTGATTGCGGAACTGGATGAAGGCGATCTCCGCCGAGCTAAGGCCAGCGCCCAGGCCCGTGTCGCCGAGCTGGAGGCGCGCGTGGCGACCGCAAAGGACAACCTCGAGATTGCAGCGCGAGTGCTCGAGCGGTTCAACAACACGTCGGGGTCGGTCTCTGAGGTCGCGCGCGACGACGCGGCGGCGAGGCGCGTCGCCGCCGCGGGCGAATGGGAAGCGGCGGAACACGAGCTGGCGGACGCACGCGTCCAGCTCGATCAGGCGAATGACAACTACATCAACCGGCAACTCGTTGTCCCCTTCGACAACGCGACCGTCGCCGAGAAGCACATCGAACCCGGGGAACGCAAGGCTGCGCACGAGGTCGCCTTCCGTCTGATCGACATCTCTACGGTTCACATCACCTTTGGCGTTCCCGACATCATGATCGGCGACCCGGCGCTCCCAACCATCGCTGATCGTGTGTACCTCGGCCAGCAGTTGCAGATCACAGCCGAGGCCTTCGAAGGTCGAGTCTTCACGGCGACGGTTACCAAGATCGCACCCCAGGCGGACCCGCAGACGCGCACATTCCTGACCGAGTTGACCCTGCTCAATCCGCAACTCGCGGACCAGCAACCCTTGCTGCGGCCCGGCATGATCGTGACGGTCCACGTAGGGGCGGAGAACGATCGGCGCGTCATGCTGCTGCCCATGGCGGCAATCCATCGCGGTCAGTCCGCAGACGATCTGATGGTGTACGAGGCCATCAGCGAGAACGGCCGCACAGTCGTCAGAGCTCGGAGGGTTTCCCTGGGCGGCGTCTACAACAACCAGATCGAAGTGCTGCCGGTTGGCAGCGAAGTGCAGCCTGGCTCTGAGGTCGTCGTGACAACAGCAGAGCGACTGACCGACGGCCTGACGGTCCGGGTGACACAGGACAGTCCTGCAACCATCTCGACGGGGACGGAGGCAGAATGAATATCTCCCAGTTCTTCGTGAGCAAGAGGTCGATCGCTTGGACAGCGATGGCCTCCGTATTGGCTTGGGGCGTGTACGCCTATGTGGCGATGCCCCAGCGGCAGGACCCGATCATACCGGTGGTGACCGGCGTCGTCACCACGCCGTATCCCGGCGCCGAAGCGGAGAAGGTCGAGCAGGAGGTTACCCGCAAGATCGAGCGCAAGGTGGCGGAGAACCCCGCCGTCGAGCACGTCAAGTCCATCAGTCGCCCCGGGATGTCCATCGTCTATGTGGAGCTTTTTGAGACCGAGCGCAACGCGGAACTGGTGTGGCAGGACATACGCGGCAAGCTGGGAGAGATTCCGGACCTACCACAAGCCGCTGGTCGGCCCACGCAATCGTTCCTGAACAAGGACTTTGGCGACTCGGTGGCCATCATGTTGACCATCAGTTCGCCCCCCGTAAGCGATCTGGAGATCGAGCTGCGCGCCAAGAGCATCCGCGAGGCGATCGAAGTTCACCGGACGCAGAATTCCGCGATGGAACCGGGCGAACGCTGGACGGGCGTACTGGTTTATCCGAGCACGGTGGCTCGCTCATACGTCGTGCGCATGGCCCAGACATTGGCGCAGAATCTTGCGGAAGCGGGGATCGCTCGCAGCGCCGCGATCGTTGAAGCGCCCAGCGCCGGTATGCTCGACGTTACTCTC
>CAZZPX010000201.1:0-6340 GCA_964655955.1 uncultured Phycisphaerales bacterium
GGGCAGGTACTGGTAGTAGGCGACGTTCTCGCCGATCTTCTCAGCGCAGCGGTGCAGGTAACCGATGTGCGGCACCGCTTCGAGGACGATCTCGCCGTCCGTGCGGAGGACGACGCGGAGGACGCCGTGGGTGGCGGGGTGCTGCGGCCCCATGTTGATGAGCAGCTCCTCGGTCTCGACGTCTTCGAGTTCGAGACCGGAGGCCGCCTGCTGCCGGGCGAAGTGGTCCTCGGGCCCGGCGGGAACATCGGCGAGTCCTTCACGGGGAATAGCGAAGTTGAGTTCGCGCTCTTCAGTCATCTGCCGCCTCGCGGTTGGGGGCTGTTCGGGCTACGCTGCGCCCCGCGCGGCGGGTTGAGAGCCGCCGATTACGGGGAGCCGCCATGGTAGATCCCATTGCGGATGGCTGCCAGCGAGATTGAGGTTTGGTGACTGGACGAGCCGCGACCGTCAGGAAGTGGTTGCCCCGGTGTTGCAGGCATCTGGCTTCTGCACACACCGCTCGCTTCGCTGAGCGCCCGACCTAACTGCAACCGTGCCGTCTTTGGGCACCGACGGAACCGCTCCCTTACGGTCGCGGCTCGTTCGGAAGCCTGCCCGCTACCGCTCCGGCGACGTCGCCTTCCCCTCCGGCTCATCCGGGGCCAGGCGCGTCATGATTCGCGCGCCCACCGCGTCGCCCCAGACGTTCACCGTTGTGCGGCACATGTCGAGGATGCGATCGACGCCGAGGATGATGCCGATCGCGGCGAGGGGCAGCGACTTCTCCGGATCGTTCAAGGCCGTGTTCACCGCCATGATGACGATCACCATCGTCACCAGCCCCGCCGAGGGAATCCCCGCCGCGCCGACGGCGGCGAGCGTGGCGGTGATCACCACGATGAGCAGCTCCGGAAAGGCGAGGGGAATCTCGAAGACCTGGAAGAGAAAGACGACGGCAACGGCTTCGTACAGGGCCGTGCCGTCCATGTTCACTGTCGAGCCGAGCGGCAGGACGAAGTTGGAGGCCTTGCGCGAGCAGCCGGCCTCTTCCGCGGCGACCTCCATGGTGACGGGGAGCGTGGCGCTGGAGGAATCCGTGCCGAAGGCCGTCATGAGCGCCTTGCGCATGCGCCACATGAAGCGGTAGGGATTGCACTTGCCGAAGATCGCCAGGATGACGGGCAGGACGATCGCCCCGTGCAGCAACAGCCCGACCACGACCACGAGCATGTACCAGCCGATGGGTCCCGCGATGTTCTCGAGGCCCAGGCTGCCCACGCTCCAGGCGGTGAGGAGGAAGACGCCGGGCGGCGTGAGCCAGAGGACCCAGTGGACCAGCGCCATGATGGCCTGAAAGAGCGACTCGAAGAGTTGCTGCGCGGGCTCGCCGCGCGGCCCGATGGCGCTGAGCGCCAGCCCGAGGAGGATGGCGAAGGTGATGACGGAGAGAACCTGCCCCTCCATGGCGGCCCGCAGCGGGTTGTCGGGAATGATCTGGCGCACGAGGTTCATCCAGGCGGAGCCGAGTTCCGTCTCCGCCTGCTGCGTTTTCTCCTGCGTCTCGACGGCGCGCAGCGTCATCTGCTCCGTGCGAAAGCCCTCGTCGACCCCCGCGCCGGGCTTGATGTTGGTGACGAGGATGATGCCGAGGACGACGGCGAGAAACATGGTGGAGAAGTAGTAAACGATGGTGGCCCCGCCGACGAGCCCCAGTCGGGCCGGATCGCCCAGCGAACTGATCCCCACCACGACGCTGATGAAGATAAGGGGCACGACGATCATGAGCAGCGGCCGAATCAGGATGATGTCGCCCAGCGACTTCCACAGCGCCAGCGTCTGCTGGTGCTCGCCGGGGTCGGCGGGCGTGGCGTCGTACAGGGAGAACTCGCCCACGAGGACGCCCGCGACCAGGCCGACGAAGATCAGGATCGTCAGCAGGTTCTGCTTCTTGGTCATGCCGCGCCTCCTCTTCGGACGGCAGACAGCCTACGCGGCCGACGGTCCGCCCGCCAGCGCTGCCTCCAGCGGGCGCGGCTCGACGCCCAGGTCTCGCCGAATCGGCACAATGTCGCAGATCACATCCTCGCGGCTCATGGTGACCTGTGCGGAGTTGAAGGGCAGCGCTGCACCGAGTCGCAGCGACTCTGCCGCGCGGGCCACGGTCCAGGCGAACCAGGCGGGGATCGGCGTCGGCCGGCGCCAGCGCGCCGAGCCATCCGTCAGATCGCGAACGCGCCCAAGCATCTGCGGCCAGGTCATCGCCTCCGGCCCGCCGAGCCCGTACGACTGCCCGACGCTCACCGGCTGGCTGAGCGCGGCGACGAAACTGACGGCGACATCGGCGACCGCAACCGGCTGCACGCGCGACTCCCGCCCTAACCCCAGCAAGCCGTTGCCGAAGTACGGCAGGACGACGTAGGGCGGCTGCTCTCCGCGCGCCCAGGCGCGCATCATCCGCGTGAACTCCCCTTGCGGGCCCACGATCAGCGACGGCTGAAAGATGGTCCACTTCAGACCGCTGGCGCGGACGATGCGTTCAGCTTCGAACTTGCTGCGATGGTAGGAGCTTGGCGCTTCGGCCCGCGCTCCAAGGGCGGACATGTGCAGATAGCGGCTCAGACCGGCGTACTGCGCCGCCTCGACGATGTTGCGGGTGGCATCAACGTGGAGGCGCTGGAAGGTGACGCCCTTGCCGGGCCGTTCTTCGATGATGCCGATGAGGTGAATTGCCGCATCGCAGCCGGCGATGAACTCGCCCAGGGTCGCCTGTGAAAGCACGTCGCCTTCGACCAGTTCGACGCCGGCCTTCGGTAGCACGCGTAGCGCCTTTTGCGCATTGCGCACCAGGGCGCGGACGCGATACCCTGTCTCGACGAGGGCCTGAGTGAGGTTGCGCCCGACGAAGCCGGTCGCGCCGGTGAGGCCGATCAGCGCGCCGGGGGCAATCGTGTCTGCGTGTGCGGAGTCAGCGCTCATGGGGCAATGCTATGCCTCGCGAGTGGCGGCGTGCGCTGCCGACTCGGGATGAAGCTCTGTTCAGCGGCCCAGCCTGGCCGTCGGATGCGCCGCCTCGAAGCGCGCACGCTCCTCGGCGGAGACGGGAACGACCCCCAGCAGCACGCGCTGGAGGTTCGGCAGGGGCGGCAGATGCTCCAGACCTCGGGCGTCGATCGCTGTGCGCCGCAGCAGCAGGTAACGCAGTTCGCTGAGCGGCGCGAGATGCGCCAGACCCGGGCCGGTGACGGCCGTCCCGGTCAGGTTCAGGTGCTGCAGGTTGGGCAGGCTGGCGAGCGCGACGAGACCGGCGTCGGTGATGCGCGCGTCTGTCGCATCGAGCGTGCGCAGCGACTGCAACTTCACCACGCTGTCAAGTCCCGCGTCGGTCGTCTGCGGCGGCAGGCACAGCGTCTCGAGATGCGGCAGCGCCGCCAGCGACGCGAGACCGGCGTCCGTTACCTGCGTCTGCGACAGATCGAGCGCGCGCAGCGTGCGGATGCGGGCGAGTTGCTGCATCCCCGCGTCTGTCACGCGCGTGTTGCTGAGGACGAGCCGCTCGAGGCGCGGCAACTCCGCGAGCGTCGCCAGACCGGCGTCAGTGATTGCCGTGCCGCGCAGGCCGATCACGCGCAGGTCGCGCTGGGCGAGCAGGGGTTCGAGCCAGGCATCGTCGGCAGCGGTGGCATTGAGATGCAGCGCCTGGAGCGCGTCCGCATTGAGCCTGCCCAGCAGGGAAAGCTGCTGGAGCGTCACATCGGGTCGCAGCGCCAGGAGCAGGTGGTGGCCCTTGGGAACGGGGATCTCGCCGGCAGCAGCGCCCGCGTCGGTCCAGGGGGCGGCGAGATCAGCACCGGCCGGGCGCACGGCGCACGTACCAGGCGGCGGCGCTGCGTCGAAGGCGACGGTGCGTCCAGGCGACGAGACGCCTGCCGCGTCCACTTCTCGCGGAGCGGACGCCGTTTCGCGCTCGCAGGAGGAGATGGCGCAGAGGCAGCACAGCAGCAGCGCCGCGGCGAGGCGGGGCGGGATGCATGCCACACTCTTTCGGGGTAAGGCCACGCGATGATCCTAGCGGCAGCCGCGCCGCCGCGCAGCCGCCCGCGCCTGCCCTTCAGGCGCGATCGCCTGCGGCGGCGGGCGCCGGCTCGTCGAAGTCCAGCGGCCGGTAGTTATACAGCTCAAGAACCTTGCCCGCCTCGCGCTGGAAGAGCGCCTCGAGTTCCGGCGTGAAGCACTGTTTCCAGCGTTCGACGCCGCCCTTGTGGAAGGTGATCGACGCCTTGGGGTCGGTCCCGCCGCGCACCAGTGTCTGGAACGCCTCGTCGTCGAGATCGAGTTCGAGAAAGTCGACGATGCGCTGCAGGTTTTCGCGCTGGCGATGATCCCAGCCGCCGAACTGCGCGCCGACCAGCCCCTCGTAGCGCAACTGGAGGACGTCGGGCTGGCGCAGCCAGCGCACGTAGCGCCCCCAGGCGCCGGCGAGATCGGGGACGAACGGCTGCTGCGGGTCATCCGGATCGGTGCCGATGATCGCCGCGCGCAGGCGCGAGGCGAAGTCGGGCAGCGTCCGGGTGAAGTAGTCGTGCGCCGGGTGCTCCTCGTTCTTCATGACGTAATCGACGAAACTGACGACGACAGCCCTGGGATCGCGCACGAGAAACATCGTCTTCACGCCGAACTCCCACAGCGTCGTCATCAGGTAGTCCGTGAAGACGGCGTGGGTGTGGAAGATGGCCGGCCCGGGGGTCGTTTCGATCAGCTTGCGGGCGTAGACGTTGGAGCGAAAGGCATAGTCGCGCCGCGACTCGCAGTTGCGAAATGACTCGGGGTACATGAGGTCCACGAGCCGCGCGTCCGGCAGCGCCCGCTTCAGGATCGCCAGGACCAGGTTGGTTCCCGACTTGGGAATGCTCACCAGCGCCACGCGTTGTGCGGCGGCGTCGCCCGGGTTGCTCGCTTGAGAATTCATGGGATGTACTTCTCTTTCATCCGCACTTCGACAACGTCGGGACCGACTCAGGCGCCGACCAGGCCAGGCCGCATGCCGGTCGTATCGACGATGAAGGTGACGTTCTCGCCTCCATTGTACGGATGCTGCTGGATCGCCTCCTTGGGGATGCCGTGCCGGAAGAAGGTCATCTGCAGCATGTAGGGCGTGAAGACCGATCCGTGCCGCATCCCGTCAAGGGCGTACCCCTGCTTCATGATCGCCTCCTCGGCGTCATTCTTGAGGACCGGCACGTCGACGACGACCCACTTGCGGCTCATTCGCAGCATCTTGTAGATCGTCATGAAGGGGAAGAACATGTGATCGAGCACCGTGCTCATGAAGATGAGGTCGAACTTGTCGTTGGGCAGCGGGATCGCCGGATCCTTGCGGGTCATCAGGTGCGGGTGCGCCTCGGCGGGATCGCCGGTGAAGAGCATGTAATCGCAGTTGTGGAAGGAGACCTGCTCGTAGCCCAGGATGGAGTTGGCCCACTTGGCGCGCTCCAGCCAGGCGGGCACCACGTCCAGGCCGATCACCTGCCTGGCCCCGAGTTCGGCGAACTTGAAGCTGAAGAAGCCGCAGTTGGAGCCGATCTCGAGCACCTCGAGGCCGCGCACGTCGGGCAGCACCGCGCGGATGTGCTTCCATTTCGGATTGGGGCGCTGGCGGCAGGCCTCCTCCGGACCGATGCCGTCGATCTGGTTGTCGGGGGCGCGATCCTGATAGCTGTTGGAGATGTCGTCCGTCGTGGTCACGCCGAACTGGGGGAATTCGATCTGCTGGTACCAGGGCTTGCGCTCGGCAATCCCAGCGACGATCTGCTCTTTGGTCAGTTCAGCCATCGGACGCTCCGTTGCGAAGGGGAAGGCGGCCCACGGCAACATGTGCAGCGGGCGTAGGGAGAGCCATTTTAGCGGCTGGGCCACGGAGCGTCCGCTCGCGCCGAGTCGACAAACCCCCTCCCGCTCTGCGTGCCCTCGTGCCTCCGCGGCTTCGCCTACTCGACCGTCACGCTCTTGGCGAGGTTGCGCGGCTTGTCCACGTCCTTGCCGCGCAGCACTGCCGCGTGGTACGCCAGAAGCTGCAGTGGCACGACGGTGAGCAGCGGCTGCAGCGCCTCGGGGACATCCGGCACGTAGAAGACCTCTTCGGCGTGGCGTTTGATCTGCTCGTCCCCCTCCGTCGCCACCGCCAGGATGTGACCGCCGCGCGAACGAACCTCGCTGATGTTGCTCATCACCTTCTCGTACTGGCTGTTGCGCGTGGCGATGAAGACGACCGGCATGCCTTCGCTGATCAAGGCGATCGGCCCGTGCTTCATCTCCGCCGCCGGCATGCCCTCGGCGTGAATGTAGCTGATCTCCTTGAGCT
>CAZZPX010000202.1:0-6338 GCA_964655955.1 uncultured Phycisphaerales bacterium
GCGTAGATGACGATTCGTTCCTTGGTCTTCATTCCTGTTCCCTTTGTGTTCGGCGTCGCTGTTCCAGATCGGACAGCGTCTCTGTCGTGCCCAAACCCTATCCTATACCGATCCTGACCGTTGCGGGATCGTCGTCGTCTTCCCCTTTCTTTGCCGAAATGACCCTGACAGGCACACAACGCAGGAGTTCTCGCGCCTCGCGGAGGGCGGCGGCGCCGCTGTTGCGCGCTCTGCTGGGGCTCCTGCTTCTTGGTGCGGCGCGGTTGGAGGCCGGTGCGGCCCAGCCGTGGTGCGTGCCGCCCGAAGCCGCCTTCTGCCTCTGTGCCGACGCCCCGGCGCCGACGTCGCGACAGGCGTGGGCTGTGCTCTCCTCGGCGCTGCGAGTGGCGCTCGACAGCGACGTGGTCGACGAGGGGTTTCGCCCCGCCGTGCAGGCGCTGCTGGCTGCGGGCCAGGTCGGACAGGGACCGTACACGCTGGCGCTGCTCGATCTGGACCTTGCCGCCACTGCCGAGGGCAAGACGCAGGTCGCGGACATCCGGCTGGTGCTGGAACTGCATACCCGGCATGGTCACCGCGAGGCGCTCAAGGCGTTGCAGTCGATCCTGGCGGCCGATGCGAAGGCGGAACAGGAGCGGCAACAGGAGCCGATCGACCTGCCGGGCGAGCGGCGCGGCGTGCGCTATCGCGTTGCGGGTCAGCCGGACTGGCGCACGCTGGAGTGGGCGTCGCACGAGGACGGCTTCACCATTGCGCTCGGCGCAGGGACGCTGTGGCGCTGGCTGGCGCTGCGCGACGCCGATGCGCCCAATGCGAACGTCGAAGCGCATCGCGCTGCCGTGCGTGCCGCCCGCGCCGCGGAAGGGGCGGCGGCGAGCGAGCGTCTGCTCGAGTACTACATCGACATCGATCGCCTGCGCGACCTTGCGCCGGGCCTGTTTCGCCGGGGCATCGTCGCCGACACGCTCAACGCCCTGAAGCTCGGCAACTCGCGCTCCTTCATGCTGCACGGTTCGCGCGCGAGCGGCATGCTCCTGCTCGATGCCACCTACGACACGCGCCGCGAGCCGCCCGGGCAACCGCGGCGCAAGCGCCTGACGCTGGCGGCGTATCCCGAGGACGAACTGCGCCTGCCCCGGCCGAACGGCTCCTTCGTGCTCGCCGCCGAAGTGAACTGGGTCGAAGCCTACGAGTGGGTCATGCGCGTGGCCGAGGCGGTCACGGATGAGCCACATCGCGACGATGTTCGCGCCGATCGCCGCCGCTATGAACTGCGTCATCACGAGCGCCTGTATCCGCTGCTGGCGGCGTTCAAGCCGTATCTCGTGCTCAGCGACGTGCCCGCGCCGCCGCTCGCCATTCCCGGCGCGGCGACGGCGTACTTCGAGCTGCGCGACGGCGTGCAGGCGCGGCGGCTGGACGCGCGCTTCGCGCGGCTCTTCGACAACTTCCGCCCGGCGGAGGAGAAGGAGGACTGGCGCGACATGCACGTCGCGGCGGTGGGGGAGGCGTGGGACGAGCGCCTCTGGTACCTGCAGGTCGATGAACTCGGCCTGGTGCGCTACCCCGCCTGGGGCTGGACCGAGCGCTGGCTCGTCGCGTCCTGGTCGACCCAGGCGGTGCGGGAGAACCGCGAGATGCTCAGCGGTGACGAACGGTAGCGCGCTCGCCGTCGCGCCACTCATCTGTGCAGGTTCAACTGCAGGCGCTCGCTCAGTTCGCGGAGAATCGCCTGCGCCGCCTTTGTGATGGGCGTGCCGGGGCCGAAGATGGCGCTGGCGCCGAGACGATGCAGTTCGGCGTGATCGTCGGGAGGGATGACGCCGCCCACGACGATCATGATGTCCTCCCGCCCGAGCTTGCGCAACTCGTCGACGAGCGCGGGAACGAGCGTGAGATGACCCGCTGCCAGCGAGCTGACGCCGACCACGTGCACATCGTTCTCGACGGCCTGCCGCGCCGATTCCTGCGGCGTCTGAAAGAGCGGGCCGATGTCCACGTCGAAGCCGAGGTCGGCAAAGGCGGTGGCGATGACCTTCTGGCCGCGGTCGTGGCCGTCCTGCCCCATCTTGGCGACGAGGAGGCGCGGCCGGCGGCCTTCGGCCTGCTCGAACCTCTCGACGGCGGTGCGGACGGCCGCCACGTCGTCGCGCTGGCCGCCCATCGCGCCGATGTAGACGCCGCGAATGCTCTGCGTCGCCGCCTGATGCCGGCCGTAGATCTTTTCGAGCGCGCTACTGATCTCGCCGACCGTCGCCTGGGCCCGGGCGGCGCTGACGGCGAGGTCGAGCAGGTTGCCTTCGCCTGACTCCGCCGCCTGCGTGAGCGCTGCGAGCGCCCGCTCGGCCGCGGCTCCGTCGCGCTCGCGGCGCAGGCGCTCGAGGCGTTCCACCTGTCTGCGGCGCACGTCGCGGTTGTCCACCTTGAGCACCTCGACCGGCTGCTCGGCGTCGGGGCGATAGCAGTTGACGCCGACGATCGGTTGTGCGCCCGAGTCGATGCGCGCCTGCGTGCGTGCGGCGGCCTCCTCGATGCGCAACTTGGGGATGCCGGCTTCGATCGCCTTGGCCATGCCGCCGAGTTCTTCGACTTCGACGATATGCTCCCAGGCGCGGTGCGCGAGATCGTGGGTGAGGCGTTCGAGAAAGAAGCTGCCGCCCCAGGGGTCGACGGTGGCGCAGGTGTCGGTCTCCTGCTGGAGGAAAAGCTGCGTGTTGCGGGCGATGCGGGCGGAGAAGTCGGTGGGCAGGGCGAGTGCTTCGTCGAGGGCGTTGGTGTGCAGGCTCTGCGTGCCGCCCTGCGTCGCCGCCATTGCCTCGATGCAGGTGCGGATGACGTTGTTGTAGACGTCCTGCGCCGTGAGCGACCAGCCGCTCGTCTGGCAGTGCGTGCGCAGCGACATGCTGCGTTCGTCTTTGGGTCCGAATGACTTCATCAATTTGGCCCAGAGCAGCCGGCCGGCGCGCAGCTTGGCGATCTCCATGTAGAAATTCATGCCGATGCCGAAGAAGAAGCTGATGCGCGGCGCGAAGGCGTCGATGTCGAGCCCGGCGCCCACGCCGGTGCGGACATACTCCAGCCCGTCAGCGAGGGTGTAGGCGAGTTCCAGATCCGCCGTCGCTCCCGCCTCCTGCATGTGGTAGCCGCTCACCGAGATCGAGTTGAACTTCGGCATGCGCTCGCTGGTGTAGCGGAAGATGTCGGCGATGATGCGCAGCGAGGCTCTCGGCGGGTAGATGTAGGTGTTGCGCACCATGAACTCTTTGAGGATGTCATTCTGGATGGTGCCGGCAAGCTGCTGCGGCGCGACGCCCTGTTCTTCCGCGGCGACGATGTACAGCGCCATGATGGGCAGCACCGCGCCGTTCATGGTCATGGAGACGCTCATCCTGTCGAGCGGGATCTGATCAAAGAGCACGCGCATGTCGAGGATCGAGTCGATCGCCACGCCCGCCATGCCCACATCGCCGATCACGCGCGGATGGTCCGAGTCGTAGCCGCGATGCGTGGCGAGGTCGAAGGCGATGGAGAGCCCCTTCTGGCCGGCGGCGAGGTTGCGACGATAGAAGGCGTTGCTCTCCTCGGCGGTGGAGAAGCCGGCGTACTGGCGGATCGTCCACGGCCGGGTGACGTACATCGTCGGGTACGGCCCGCGCAGGAAGGGCGGCAGTCCCGGCACGGTGTGCAGGTGCTCCACGCCGCGCAGCGCCGCGGGGCCGTAGTGCGGTTGAAGCGCGATGCCTTCGGGCGTGTCGAACTCGGCTTCGCCAGCGGGGTCGGGAAGCTGCGCTACAAGCTCGCCTGCCCCGCGCATGAGTTCGCTGAAACCGACCTGACCAAAATCCGGGAGCTTGGTCATGCCGCACCCCCGTCGCTCTTCGCTGCTGGCGGCGACCACTCGAACGGCTCTGCCAGGCGATTGGCCGGGAGCGGCTGGATGCGCACCGCTGCATCTGAAGGTCGGGCCGCAGTCTTGCGCCTTGTCGCCTCGCGCGCCGGCGGCGGCTGCTCCTGGGGATCGGCGAACGCCGTCACGCCGGTGAGGAGTTGTTCCTTCGTTTCGAGTCGCTGGCATCGCGCGGTGCGGGCCGTCGCGATCCAATCGTGCACCTGCGCCGATGTGAGTGCGGCGAACATTCCCCCCGCGGCCTCGATCTGACGAACGAACTCCCACGCCCGTGCCGCCATCTGGCGGGTGAGCGACTCGACGAAGTACGAGCCTCCGAGCGGATCGGCGACGCGGTGCAGTCCGGATTCACGCTGAAGCACAAGTTGGGTGTTGCGCGCGACGCGGCGGGCGAAGTCGCTCGACTGCCCCAGGGCCAGGTCGTGCGGCAGGGTCGTGATCGCGTCCGCGCCCGCCAGCGCCCCGGCGAGCACGCAGGCGGTGTTGCGCAGGAGGTTGACGTACGGATCACGCTGGGTGAGCACGCGCTCGCCTGTCTGCACGTGCAGGCACATGCGGGCGAGTCGCAGTTCGTCGCCGGTGATCCCCAGCGTCGCCAGCATCTGCCGCCAGAGCAGCCGGGCGGCGCGGAGCGTGGCCGCGCCCTCGAGGAAACGGCAGTCCAGATGGAAGCTGAACTCGATCTGTCGGGCGGCGTCGGCGGGCGACATGTCGGGCCCGCTCAGCCGCCGCAGATACTCGAGTCCCGTCGCCAGGGCGAAAGCGATGTCCTGGCAGGCGGTTGCGCCGGCGAGGTGGTAGGGGCGGGTGCTGATGCGGAGGGTTCGCGCGCCCGGACAGGCCTGCAGCGCCAGCCGCGCCACGCTGACCACTCCATCGTACGTGGCGTCGAGCGGCTGCGGCAGGTGCGCCTGTGTCGCCAGCGCGCCCAGCGGATCCAGGCCGAGCGACACGCGGGGCGGCGCCCCGCCTCCCGCGAGCGTGCCGCCATCGTGGCACAGCCCTTGCAACAAACCCTCGGCGAGGGCGGCATCGGCACCCGTCCCCAGCGCGATGCCGACTGCGGCCGCGTCGATGCCCGCCAGGAGGTGCGCCATGTCTGCCGCCCCCGGGTGCAGGTCACCCAGTTCGAGCAGCACAGCCGTCGACCCGCCGCTCGTCTCGAGCGCCACCACTTCCGCAAGTTCGCCTGTGTTCGCGCCCGTGCAGATCTGGCGGATCGCCCACCGCCGCGGTTCGGCGGGCTGGCCCGGGCAGCGGTCGCGGCTCGCCATATCAGCCAGCGTGTACAGCACGCGCACCGGCAGCCCGTCTTCCGTCGCGCGCGTCAACTTATCAGGCGAACCGGCCTCTCCCAGCGCCGCGACAACGGCCCGGCGCCAGGAGGTCTCATCCTGCGGCGCGAAGTCATCGATCAACGTCAGTTCCGGCTGCAACATCGTGGGCGGTTCGTTTGCGGGGACACGACAAGTTCAGCGGTCTCAACGGACCCGTCTGGCCGATACCAGTCTACAGGAAGCGCCCGCCAAGGCGCGGCTCGTACGACGCCGTTTCCGACCACGAGATCGCGGCTTTCGTTCACGAAATTCCCGGTTTTGGGGCGCAGCAGATTCAAAAGTCCTCTTTCTCCAAGTTACGATGGACGGTCCAAAGCAACGGCCCGTGCGCAGGCACGGAAGGCGGACCACATCGCGGTTCAGCAGGCGAGGTCATCCATGAGTGAAACTCCGAGATCGGCTGCCCGGGAAATCTGCCGGGCCCACCAGAACCAGCGCGAGCGCCTGATGGACATCGTCCTGGCGGTGCACGCGAAGTTCGGCCACGTCAGTGGCGACGTGATGGGCGAGATCGCCGAGGCCCTGGCCATCCCCCTCGTCGAAGTGCGCAGTCTTGTCTCCTTCTACGCCTTCTTCTCAGGTAAACCCAAAGGCAAGTTCGTCATCCGCCTCTGCAACGACGTGGTCGACCGCATGGCCGGCTTTGACGCTGTGGCGCAGGCGCTGGCAGACGAACTCGGCGTTGCGCTCGGCGAGACGACGTCCGACGGGGCCTTTACCCTCGAGGCGACGCCGTGCATCGGCATGTGCGATCAGGCTCCCGCCGCCCTGGTGAACCACATCGTGGTGACGGATCTCACGCCGGACAAGGCGCGGCAGATCGTTCGCGATCTCAAGCAGCACGGCGACCCGGCGCAGCTCGTCAAGCAGGTCGGCGACGGCAACAACGCCCACGATCTCGTCAGGGCGATGGTCAGGAACAACGTCCATAAGGCCGGCCCGGTCATCTTCAGCCCCATCAACCGCGGCGAAGCCATCGGCAAGGCGCTCGGCATGACGCCCAAGGAGGTCATTCGGGCGATGAAGACGGCGCGCCTGCGTGGTCGGGGCGGCGCGGGATTCCCCACCGGCATGAAGTGGGAGTTCACCCGCGA
>CAZZPX010000203.1:0-6337 GCA_964655955.1 uncultured Phycisphaerales bacterium
TCACGACGTATATGCCGTAGCGCAACGTGAGCGTGTCGCCGTGGTTGATCAGGGCGACGGGGAAGGCGCCGAAGCGCCCGTAATCGCGATAGGCGGAATAGAGCGTGGGTGAGGGATTGTCGGGGCCATTCATATGCAGGACGTGATACCTGCCCCCGCGCAGCGGATACGACATCGCGGCCCAGGGAATGTCAGCATCCTTCGTCGGGTCAATGTCAGGGCCGGGGAAGATGTATGTCGCCTTCGCGCCGGCCGGAGCTTCCGCGACGGCGTCGTGGGCGCGGAACTGGAAGCCGGCGTGCTCGGGATCGCCGGCGAGTACAACGTCGCCCTGAACGGGCGTCAGCTCGCTCGTTACATGGAGCAGGAGCAGGCCGGGCGCCGCGACGGCGCGGGCTGCAACTGTGCGAACCTCGCGCAGCACCGCCTTGCCTTCCGCATCGCACCAGTGGATGACGGCGCGCTGCCGCGCCCCGTCGTGATCAGCCTCGAGTCCGAGCGTCGCGACATGGCGCTGGCTGACAGTCGTCATGTGCCAGAAGTCTAGGGCGTGCTCGCGCGACATGAGGCGATTCCAGCCGAGAAACAGGCCGCGATGATGCGTATAGAGTCCGCCCGGCCCCTTCGTCAGGAGCTGTTCGCCGGTCTCGTCATAGACATGGTGATAGACCTTGTATGTCTCCTCGAGCCGCTCCGGCGTCGAAGGATCATACGCATACATATAACGCACAAGCCTGCGCTCGCCACGGTAGAGATCGAGCATGCCCGGGCCGGCGCTTTGCCAGTGGAACCGTGCGGCCGCGGGTGGCGCGGGCTCGGCGTTCGGCGTCGCGCATCCGGCTGTCAACATCGGCAGGAACACGAGAAGCATCCACGCTGCGCCACGGGAGGCGATGGTCATGGTGTCACTCCTTCGGCGGCGCCGCGCTCGCCTCGAGCGAGATCACTGCCGTCAAGTTGCACAGGCTGGTCGGGCGCGCGACCGTCAAGCGGCACGAGCCAGATGTCGCGAAAGCGCACGGCGCTGCCGTGATCCTGCAGGCGCAGCGGCCGGGACTGCGGCCCCTCCGGCAGGCCCGCACCGGTCTTGTTGGGCACGGCCACGTCGTTATGAATGAGGTGGCCGTTGTGCACCACGGTGAGTCGCGCGTCGGCGCGCTTGTGCCACTCGCCGTCGACCTGCTCCCAGCGCGGCTGGCGGAAGCGGATGTGATAGCTCTGCCATTCGCCGGGCGGGCGACTGGCGTTGCGGTCGGGCGCCTTGAATCCATAGATTGCGCCGCAGTCACTCGGGCCTGCTTCGAGGCCGAAGGAGTCGAGAACCTGTATTTCGTAGCGCTGTTGAATATAGACGCCGCTGTTGCCGCGTTGCTGCCCCTGAATGTGCGCGGGCGACTGTGGAATGTTGAATTCCAGATAGAGATGAAAGTCGGAAACCGGGAGCCGCGTGATGATGCTGCCGGAGCCGGGCGTGATCCGGAGCGAGCCGTCGACGACGGTCCACTGTATGTCGCCGCCGCCCTCGCGCTGCCAGTGCGAGAGGCTCGTGCCGTCGAAGAGGCGCACAGCGTCGCGAGGCGGCTCGGCGAGCTTCGTGAGCAACTGTGTCAATCGTTCGTGCGCGGCGCAAAGGAGCGCGGCTTGCGGGCTCGGCGCGTCGCCTGCAGAGATGCGCTCACACAGTGCTGGAATCTCCGCGCGGGCCTGGGCCACATCGCCGAGGACCGGCAGAGCGGCATTCTCGAGGGCTGCAAGCGACTCCGCCGCGGCCAGGCGAACCTCGGGGCTGTCGTGCGAGAGCAGGGCAGCGAGGGCCGAGAGGGCGGGATGCGGTGAGGTGGCCGCGGCGGGCAAGGCGGTCGTCGTCTCCTCGGCGGGTGCGGCGACGAGCGACAGCGGCACCGGCAGGAGGGCCAAGGCGGCGAGGGTCAGCGGCAGAAGGGTGTGCGAATGCGTGCGGGCCATGCGGGGTGTCCGTGACAACGGCTGCGTGGCAGCGGCGATCGCCGCTCGAGAGGTCGCCAGTATACGCCCCGCGCCGCCGCCGCGCGGCCGGGAAGTGCCGCGAAAGGCGGGCAGCGCGGCAAAACGCCCCGCGTCGTCGAGATGGCGGCGCGGGGCGGGGTGAGATTTCTTGTTGTGACGGCGGGTTGCCTGCGGGCAGGGCCGATCAGCGGCTGTACTTCACGCCGCAGCCGTAAGGCTCGGTCGTCTGCGGATCGATGTCCTTGCCGGCGAAGTGATTCTTCAAGGCGTCGAGAACGTAATTGCGCGGGTCGGACTTGCGGCCGCTGCGATCGTCGTCGATGGCGCCGCGGTAGAGCAGCTTGCCGTCCGCGGCGATGACGTACATGTGCGGCGTGACCTGGGCGCTATAGGCTCGGCCGACGTCACCGGACTCGTCGAGCAGGACCGGATAGTCGATGTGCCACTTCTCGCGCGCCCGCTGATTCGTGTCGACGCCGTGGCCCTGCATCCCGGGCGCGCCGGAATTAATAGCAAGCCACACCACCTTGTGCTCCTTGTCGTCCTTGTATGCCTCGTAGGCCTTCTTGACGGTGCTTTCGGTCGTGTGGTGCCGCACGATCACGGGGCAGCCGGGATTGAACCACTCGAGGACGACGACGGTCTTCTTGTCGGCGAGCACGTCGCTGAGCTTGTGCTCCTTGCCTTCCGTATCCGTCAGCGTGAAGTCGGGCACCTCTTCGCCGACGACCAGTTCAGCCTTGGCATCGTCCCCCTTGGATTGGGCGCTCGCCGGGGAAACGAGGAAGCTGCTTGCGAGCAGCGTCAGCGCGCCGAGCGCGCCCAGAAGCGTCACGTGTGCGTTCTTATGAAACATGCGATGATCTCCGTTTGATTCCTAGTGATCTGTGTGGTCGGCGCCGTCCGTACGGGCCGTTCTGATCTTGACGTAAGCGGCGTCTTCCGGATCGGCGTCGGGCTTGTCCATGACGGCAAGCACGCCGGTCACTTCGAGCCCCGCATCGTCGCCCGAAAAGCGAATGGGCAGGCGCAGACTCGGCGCAGCCGCAGCGCCGCTCTGAATCGGATCCAGGAGTTTCCAGTCGTCCGAGGCGTGCGGGAAGAAGGCGAGCCTGCGGGCGCCGGGAACGTGAATCACGAGCACATCCTTCTCCCAGGCAATATCAATCTGCCGCTTGAACTTCTCCGGCGCGACGGGGAGCCTTTTCTCGAACTTCTTGAACAGGCTGACATGTTCGCTGGGCTTCACCTCTTTCGCGACGGGCAGTGTCAGCGTCATGTCGCTGCCGCCGAGGACGCAACTCTCCTTGCAGACGAGCCAGTCTGCGCGCACGCCGATTCGCACTTCGCTGCCCGCTTGCAGCGACTCGGAGACTGCGATTGGCACGATGAGCATCGTCTCCTCGTGGTAGACGTAGTCGAGCAGCCCGCCGGGGCTCTCTTTGCGCTGCGGTCCCGGCCAGAGGATCTCGCCCGCCTCGAGCCCGTCGGGCAGGTCGAGCTCGAGCGCCGTTTCGATTCCCGTGCTGCCGGAATTGCGCCAGTAAATCCCCCAGTCCTTCGCAATCCGGAAACGCACGCCGAGCCGAAACGTTGAACCCGGCGCGACGGTCGCCGCCTCGCTGAGCAGGCTCGCCCTGACGAGCGGTTCTTCCGCTTTCTCCTGTGCCGGAGCCTGCCATGAGACGAGAGCGACCAGAAGGCACACGAGGACGAGCGACAGCGTCGTCGCGGAGTGCCTGCCGTTCGGTTTCTTGGCGCGGTAGCGCGTCATCCGTAAGACTCCTCGCGCAGCGGTGCGAGAATCCTAGGCCGGCCGGCCCGTTGTCAGCCGCTGGGAACAACTCGTACAGGCGGGCGGCGCGTCGGTTCTCACCACCCATCTGTCTCTTTCGGCTCTGCCTCGACTCTGACGTACGTCCATTTGACCTGCCGGTTCGTCCGGATGCCCACGCCCAGCACGCCGGTGACAGGCACATGCATACCCGGCCGGGCATAGTGGACCAGGATCGCGAGTCGGCCGTCCTCGCGTTCCACGCACTCCGCCGCATTCTCGACTGACCACTCCGTTGACTCATGCGGAAAGAAGGTGAGCAGGTCACCGGCAGCCGCTTCCAGCAAGAGGTTTCGATTCTCCCAGCGGCTGGTGAGGTCGATGCCCAGATCCTTCGCCTCGCCGGGGAGCTGTCCCAGGAGGTTGAGCACCTCCGTGTGATGCTCGCTTGGCTCAGCCGCTTCGTCCGCAGCGCGCGCTCGCAGTGCGAGTGCCAGTTCCGCCTCACCAGGCAGCGGCGTGCGGCTTTCCGCGGTCCACTCGCAGCGCGCCACGAATCGCAACGATGGCGCGGCGGCGATCTCGCCGGGTGCCCGCACGGGAAAGGCGACCGTGGCGTGATCGCGATAGAGGTACTTCGCCATCCCCGCACCCGTCACGAGGGCCATCGGTCCGGACCAGGTCGCCTCGCCGACGACGAAGCCCTCCGGTGCGGCGAGCGTCACCTTCGTCGCGCCCAGGGGAATGTCGCCCGCGTTGCGCCAGCCGATCGACCAGTCGCGCTCGATCTGGAATTGCACCACGATGTGGAACGACTGCCCTGGCGTGATCGCCGCAACATCACTCAGCAGCCGCACCTCCACGGGCCCCTCATCGGGGCCCTTCTGCGGCTCGAGCAGCGGTGAGCCCGGCTTGGTCGGCGGGTACTGCGCGGACGCCATGCCAACGAGAGCCAAGGTTGCGAAGAGCCCCAGCAGGCGCGCCGGGCAAGTTCGCTGCCGCGACGCATGGCGCCCGCAGTGATTCTCTGTGATCCGAGTCGAGGGATTGCTGAACATGTGAGGCCCTTCCTTCCAGTGCTGTGAAACGGAAAGCGCGGTGATCTGCAGGTGAACGAGCGGACCGCACCAGATATTCTTCTCGCTATGAGACGCATTTGCAGCACGAAATTGTCCGTTTGTATTCTGGTCGGGCTGGCGGCGGGGACGCTCCTGCTCGCCGGCTGCAAGGGCAGCCCCTCCGACGCTGACATCAGCTACCTCGACGATGAGGGTTTTCGCAAGTCGGTCGCCGCTGTGCAGCCCGGCACGCTCATCATCGACGCGCGCTCGCCGGATGCCTACGCGGCGGGAACGATCCCCGGCGCGGTGAACGTGCAGTTGCGCGATGTCCCCGTCCAGGATGTCAAGGCACGGTTCTCCGGCTACAAGCGCATCATCGTGTTCGGCCCGCATCCGGGCTCGCCGCGGGCGGCGGCGCTGTCGAAGCGGCTGCTGGCGGGCGGCGTGAGTGTCGAGACGTACCTGCCCGGGTACGAGCGCTGGCAGGAATTGCAGGAGTCGCCGCCGCAGCCTGACTCGCCGGACTCTCCCGATGCAGCCGACGCGCCCGACGCACCCTGAAGGGACGAACCCATGGTCGACCAGCCCAACGCCACCGCCCAGATCCTCATCGTCGAGGATGAGCCGGATCACGCAGACGTCATGGCCGACGCGCTGCGCCGCCTCGGTCACGTCTGCACGATCGTCAACGATGTCGCCGCCGCCAGCGAGGAACTCAAGCACGGCAACTTCGACGTCATCGTCACCGATCTGGTGATGCCCGGCGCCGGCGCGGAGGGCGCCGGTGAGGAGGCGGGCCTGCAGGTGCTGGAGACGGCCAAGTCGAATCAGCCCCATGCCGAGACGATCATGGTGACCGCGCACGGCGATGTGCCCACCGCGCGGGCGGCGTTCAAGCACGGCGCGTACGACTTCATCGAAAAGCCCCTCGACCTCGAGGTGTTCCGCAACCTGGTCAACCGAGCCGCCGAGACCGTGGCGCTGCGGCAGGAGAACGTCTCGCTGCAGAATCAGATCGAGTCTGCGGGCTTCGAGGGGATCATCGGCGGCAGCAAGGCGACGAGCCAGCTCATCGCCTCGATCAAGCAGATCGCCCCGACCAACCTTCCGGTCCTCATCACCGGCGAGTCGGGGACTGGCAAGGTGCTGGTCGCGCGGGCGGTGCATCGCAACTCGAAGCGCAGGGAGGGTCGCTACGTCACCTTCAACGCCGCCGGGCAGAGTGAAACGCTCGTCGAGGATGAGTTGTTCGGCCACGTCAAAGGGGCGTTCACCGGCGCGGAGAAGAATCGCGAGGGGATCTTCGAGTACGCCAACGGCGGGACGCTCTTTCTCGACGAGATCGGCGACATGCCGCTCACCATGCAGGCGAAGCTGCTGCGTGTGCTGGAGAGCGGTGAAGTCATTCGTCTCGGCGCCAACGATCCGCATCACGTCGACGTGCGCTTCGTGACGGCAACAAACCGCGACCTGCAGGCCACGGCCATGGCCCATGCCGAAGTAAGCCTGGCCGATT
>CAZZPX010000204.1:0-6329 GCA_964655955.1 uncultured Phycisphaerales bacterium
CCCGCGCCGCGCGGCATGCCGCAGGTCGAGGTCGAGTTCGCCATCGACGCCAACGGCATCCTCACCGTCACCGCCACGGATAAGAAGACCGGCAAGAGCCAGAACATCAAGATCACCGGCTCCTCGGGCCTGAGCAGCGAGGAGATCGACAAGATGAAGCGCGACGCCGAATCGCACGCCAGCGAGGACAAGGCCAAGCGCGAACTGGTCGACACCCGCAACAAGGCCGAGCAGATCGTCTACCAGACGCGCAAGAGCCTCGAGGAGTACGGCGACAAGGTGTCGAGCGAAACCCGCAGCAACATCGAGTCGGCGATCAGCAACGTCGAGTCGACGCTCAAGGGCGACGACAAGAGCGCCATCGACAAGGCCATCGAGAACCTCAACAAGCAGGCGATGGAGCTTGGCAAGGTGATCTACGAAGCCGAAGCCGCCAAACAGGGCGGCGGGGCGCCCGGCGGCGCGCCCGGTGAAGATGAAGGTGTCGGAGCCGGCGCCCGCAAGGGCAGCGGTAATGACGAGGACGTCATCGACGCTGAGTACGAAGTGAAGGACAACGACTGACGTTCATTGGTATGTCCCCCTCCCACGAGAAGGCCCCGCAGCGTCCGCCGCGGGGCCTTTCTCAATTCTGATGGGTGGAATGCGTCGCCAACTATCATCGTCGTGGTGAACACAGTCCCTGCGAGCAAGCGCGGAGTCGCAGTACTCTCACTGCTCGTACGCCAGGCCAGCCAACCACGAAGGACACGAAGAGAGGCACGCAGGATCCCGGCGCCGAAACGCGCAGAGAACGCCGCCAACTCCAGATCCCACACACCGCCATTCCTTCATGTTCCCATTCCTTCCTGCTCTTCGTGCCCTTCGTGGTGTGAACAGCGCAATCCGGACAAGCGCGCGACACCGCAGCGCCCTCGAAACGCTCGCGCCGGAGCTTCGAACCACGGGAAGAAGCCTCGCTTACTGCGTGACGCGGTGCACGCCCGTGGCGCGGATCGTCAGCACGCCTTCCGTCGGCCGCGGACCTACCGTGCCCACCACGATCACCTCGTCCAGCGGATCCAGCCCCGCGTCGGCGCTCACGCTGAGCGGACTTCCCTGCGCGTCGACAAGCTGCACCGTGGCGCTGTTCGCTGTCAGCGATGCCTGCGTTTCGCAGCAGTAATCCCACGGCGTCGGGCAGTGATCGGCGTCGCCCATATCGGCGCAGCTTGGCACGGCCGGATCCATGATGATGAAAACCGCGCTGCCTTTACTGATCGGATCCTTGCGCCCGCCCACGCGCCCGTGCACGACGACCGTGTCGCCCTCAGCAGCCTTCGACTTCACCTCCGCGACGGGCAGGGCGTCGGCCGGGGCGTCGGCAATCAGCCACGTCGGCGCGGCGGAAGCGGCGTCGTTGGCGGCCGCGTCCTCGCCGCCGCGCTCGCAACCGCCGCTCAAGAGCAATACCGCGGCGATGGTCGGAAGCAGAACTCGATGCATCATGGGAATCTCCTTGCGTAGTGGAAGCAGGTCAGTGTGCTTTCAGTGCTTCGGGAATGGGAAGGCGCAGGCAGCGGATGGCGGGCGGAATCGCGCCGACGAGCCCCACAAGGAGGCCGCCGAGCAGTCCGGCGCACATCACCTGCGCGTCGATACGAACGGCGAAGGCGCCCATCGAGAAGCGCACCGCCAGCCCGTCGAGCAGGATCAGGCCCAGCGCCGCGGCGATCAGCGCCCCGCACGACGCGGCGAAGACCGACTCCTCCACCAGGTTCAGCACGATCGCCGGACGCGTGAACCCCAGCGACTGCAGCATGCCCACCTCGCGCACGCGGGCGGCGAACGCTGCGTACATCGTGTTCAATCCGCCGAGAATCCCGCCCGAGGCGATCAATCCCGCCGTCACCAGGATCATGACGCGAATCGGCGCATAGAACGCCGCAATCGAGGCGTAATACTCTCCCTCGCGCATGGCGCTGATCTCGAGATCGAGGCGGCTCTTGGCGAAGAGATCCACATCCGCGAAGCGCGCCTCGTCCAGCGTCACCACCACGCACGAGAGCGTGTTCTCGCGTTTCGTGGCGATCTGCAGATCCGTCAGCGGCAGCCAGATCTCCGCGTCCATCACCGTGCTCGGCGCGCGGAAGCGGCCGACGATCGTCCAGTCGCGGTTGTCAAAGTGAAGCGTCCTGCCGAGGGTCAGGCGCTCCTCGGGCAGGCCCAGCCGCGTGGCGACGAGCGAACCGACCATGAGTTCATCTTCACCGGCGCGCGGGGCCCGCCCTGCGACGATCTCGACCGCCGGGTGCACCAAGAGCGCCACCGGCCGCACGCCGCGCATCACGGAACCGAGTTGACGCTTCGAGTCGGCGCTCTCGCGCACGGGCAGGGCCATGTGAATCTCCGGCGAGGCATAGATGATCCCCGCCTGCTCCTTGAGCCCCGCAATGCTGGCCGCGGCGATGCCTTCGACGGACGCGTCGATCTGCGAACGCTCGAGGGCGGCTTCACTGCCCGCCCCGAGAATGATGACGTTCTCGTGCAGGCCCTTATCCTGGGTCAGCGTCAGTTGCATGCCGCGCACGAAGCCGCCCGCGGCGAGCACGAGCAGCACCACCAGCGTCGAGCCGACGAGCGAGGCGGCGAGGCGCACGCCGCTGCGGCCGAGGTTGCGAAAGGCGTATTCGAAAGGCAATTGTCGCATCGTGGCGCAGTCCCTCAGATAGTGCGGAAGCAGGCGGCGATCTCGCGGCGAGAGGCCTGGAAGGCGGGAACGAAGCCAGCAATCACGCCGAGCGCACCGCAGATGACGAGCCCCGTCACCAGCAGCGCCGGATCCGCGACGATGGGAATCGACTGCCCTTCGACGGAAAGCGCGAAGCTGCCCAGGTCCGCGACGATTAGCGCCGCCGCCGCCCCGAGCAGCCCGCCGATCAGCGACAGCACCACGCCCTCCGCCAGGATGATCCAGGCGACGAGCGAGCCGCTGTAACCCAGCGTCTGCAGGATCGCGTGCTCGGCGATGCGGTTCTGCACGCTGAGCACGATGGCGTTGCCGATCAGCGCCAAGACCGCCGCCAGGCAACCGATCCCCAGCCAGCGCGCAAAGCCCACGAGTTCGATGATGTCATCGGCGATGCGGCCGACGAACGCTTTTTCTGTGAACGTCGCCGTCGGCTCCTGGGCGGTGCGGAAGAGGTCGTCGATCTCCTCGGCGACGGGTTCGAGCAGCGATGGATCCGCGACCTTGACGTTGAACTGCGTGACGATCCCCAGCCGATCGCGCCCGGCAAGTTGCACGAACTCGAGGGCGGTGTAGGCGACGTTCTGATCCTGCACATCCTCGGAGCGGTACACGCCGGCGATGTACGTGGTGATGCCCGCGGCGTCGAAAGTCATGCCGGGTCGCAGGGCGCGGCGCTCGGCGAGCGTCTCGCCGACCAGCGCCGCGTCGGTGCGCCGCCGCCAGTCCTCGAAGGAGCCGGCGATCAGCTCGAACTCCCCGCGCTTCTCCGCGAGGAAGCTCTCCTTGGGCACGCCGCGGAATGTCACCACGTCGAGGCTGGTGCGGCAGTTGGAGACGACGATCTTCATCGGAATCGCCGACACCACGCCTTCGATGCGTTCGATGCGCGACTGGTAGTCCTGGGGCAACTCACTCGTGGCGGGGCAGAAGCGATCCTTGCGGTAGACGATGAGCGTCGTCTCGTCGGCCCGCGCCTGCGTCGCCTCCGTCACGCCGCGCTGCATCGCCTGCACGGCGGTGAAGAGAAACATGGCGATGGTGATGCCGGCCACGGTGAGCAGCGACCGCACCCGGTGCCGCACCACTTGCTTGATGATGTATGGAATGAGCCGCAGCGCCTTCATGCCGCCACCTCCTCTTCCTCGAGCACCGCCGCGTCGGTCTCCACGAGCTGACCGCTGTCCAGGTGCAGCGTGCGCTTGGCGTACCGCGTCGTCTTGGGATCGTGCGTGACCATGATGATGGTCTTGCCGAGGTCCCGGTTGAGTTGCTGCAGCGTGCGCATGATGGCATGCGCGGACGGCTTGTCGAGATCACCGGTCGGCTCGTCGGCGACGAGAATGTCCGGGTCGGTGACGATGGCGCGGGCAATCGCCACGCGCTGCTCCTGCCCGCCCGACAGTTGCCGCGGAAAGTGATCGCTGCGGTCCGCGATGTTCACGCGCGCCAGCGCCTCCGCCACGCGCTCGTGCCGAGCCTTGCGCGAGAGCGAGTGCAGCAGCAGCGGCAGCTCGACGTTCTCATATGCCGTCAGCACGGGCACGAGATTGTAGAGCTGGAAGATGTAGCCGATGCGCTGCGAGCGCCAGGCGGCGAGCTTGCCGCGGCTGAGCTGCGAGATGTCCACGCCATCGATGATGAGCGAACCGCTCGTGGGCGAATCGATGCCCGCGATGAGGTTGAGCAGCGTCGTCTTGCCGCTGCCGCTCGGTCCCATCAGCGCGAGAAAGTCCCCGCGCGGAACATCAAGATCGAGCTGATCCAGCGGCCGAATCACGTTCTCGCCCTTGCGATACTCGCGTGTGAGTCGTCGACATTGAATGAGCGTCATGAGCCACCTCCCGGCGTCTTGGCGTTGAACCTTGACGAGGCAGCGCTCGTCGGCTCCGCCTCTGCGAGACCGGTCGCCGCACCGCGCAGGCGCACCGGCTGGCCGGGCCTGAGTCCCGCCGGCTCGAGCGCCAGCAGATCGCCCGGCCGCACCGCGCCGCGCACCGCGAGGTGCGCTGCATCTTCGCCCTGCACTTCGACCGAAACGGGCTGCACCACGCCGCGCGCGCCGCGCCGCTGCCGCACGATCCACACCTGCGCTTGCCCGGTCGCCTCGTCGAGCGCGCCGCGCTCGATCAGCACGCGCGCCGCGACGGCGTCACCGTCGGCCTCGTCTCCCGGCGCCCCCGCCGATCCGCCGCGCTCGCCGCCGGCCGGCAGGAACTTCACGCGGGTCAGCATCTCGGGCCTCAGCAGCGGCGAAGGATCCAGCACGCGCACCTTCACCTGCAGCGTGTTCTTCTGCAGGTCCGCTTCGTGCGTGATGCGCGTCACCTCGCCGGCAAACGTGCGATCCGGCAGCACCTCCACCACGACCTCGCACGCCTGGCCGAGATACACGTTCGCCGCGTCGGCAAGCGGCACGTCGACCCGCACCTGCAGGCGCTCCTGGTCGTACAGGTGCACCAGGTGCGCCGAGTGCGGCGAATCGTTCGCCAGCATCACCTTGTCGCCGGTCAGCTTGAGCCGCCGCTGCACCACGCCGCTGACCGGGGCGCGAATCGTCATACGCTCCAGCCGCAGCGCCGCCTCGTCGCGCCGCACCTCCGCCGACGCCACGGCCGCCTCGGCCCGCTGCACCGCCGCCCGCGCTGCATCAAGGGCGCGACGCTCGCTGGTGCGCAGTTCGGCGTGGCGCTCGGCTGCCTTCAATTCCGCGCCGAGGCGCTCGTTGCGCGCTTCGAGCATCGGCCGCCGCGCCTCCACCGCCGCCAGCCGCGCCCGCTGCGCCTGCACCTGCTTCTCCAGGATGACCACCTCGATCTCGGTCGCGGCGCTTGAGGCGAAGGCGCTGCGCGTGCGGGTGAGTTCCTCTTCGAGGCGCTCCGCTTCCGCAGCCGCCTCCTGCGTCAGCGCTGCGAGCTGCTCGAGTTCCGCCTCGGCTTCCGCCAGCGCCGCCCGCCCCACCGCCACCGCCCGCTCGCGCTCGACCGGTTCGTTCCATTCCGTCTCGGCCGCCGCCAGATCCGCCCGCAGCGCCGCCGCCTCGGCCCGCGCCGCCGAGAGTTGCGCCTCGGCCTGTGCGAGTTCGAGCCGGGCGTCCTCGTCGACCAGCCGCGCCACGACCTGCCCCGCCTCGACGGACTCGCCTTCGAGAACCAGCATCGCCTCCACGACGCCGTCCGCCAGCGCCGTACAGGCGATGTAGAACGGATCCGCCTCCAGCCACCCCGGGGCCTGCACCGTCACGCCGCCGCGCGCGGGCGCACCTGCCTCCGCAGCTCCCTCCTCGAATTTCGCCTGCTGCAGCAGCGCGGCGTGGGACGGGTCGTACAGCGCCTGTGTGACGCTGACCGCCTCGACCGGCCGCAGCGTCGGCCACGCCGACCACACCACCAGCGCCGCCATCGCGACCAGCACGAGCGACGGCACCAGACGCATCGCCCACGATCTCTTCGGCGGGGTCGTCGCGGCCGCAGTCGCGGCAGCGTCCCCGCGCGCAGTTCCTTCGGTTGTCATGTCAATTGCTCCCAAGCGCAGTCAAGTTCCGCGGATCTGCTCCGCGCGCACCATCGGTGTCAGAACTGGACTGTCGCTTTGGGCGGGG
>CAZZPX010000205.1:0-6314 GCA_964655955.1 uncultured Phycisphaerales bacterium
ACAGAGCCAAATAGACACGGCATAGTCGTTCGGCAAGTCGTTGCCGACGCCGATTGCAATGTCAGAGTACCCATCCTCGTCGAAGTCGGCTGTCGCGACACAGAGCGCCTTGCTTGTGGACGTTGGCAAGAGCACGCTCGTAGCGGCAGTGAAGGCACCGGCCCCGTCTCCCATACGAATGGAGACCGACCGCGCGCCGCTGTTTGCAATAGCCATGTCGAGGTTGCCGTCATTGTCAAAGTGACCGAACGCAACCGACTCTGGTTGGCTACCTGCGTCTACCCGAATGTCGAAAAGGAGCATCGCGGGATCGCATGGCGCCGCATTTGCGCTATGCGCCCCACACGCTGCGATCGAAGCGTACACGAACAGAGTTGCCCCGCTACTGTGGATCCACATCATTTTCCCATCTCCTTCGTTGTCGCTAATTCCACGTGTTGCCGTTCATTTTGCGCAAGGCAGCGAAGACGACTTCGATACCCGTTGAGAGTGTCACTTCCGATAAGAGTCGTGTCAAGCGAAAAGTGTCAACAAGTCTATGATCGCGAAGTGGCGAGCGGTCGGACGTGCCGCAGTGGCGCAGCTACCAGCCGGTGCCCGCGTTAGCAGCAGTGCTCGCGACGACCGATGGCTCGCAAAACGAGAAGCCGGGACCTTCCAAGGTCCCGGCTTATGTCCTGAGAGGGTGGCTCAGTTCAGATTCTGACGCAGTCGATGGACGCGGTGCGATACGATTACTGCATTCCGTCGTACCAGCTCGCGTCCTTGATGAAGCTGACGACGGAGCTGTGCTCGCGGTACTCCTCAGAGTCGGGGCCGCGGGTGAAGAGGCCGAGGTAGCAGTTGGTGTCCTGCGAATCTGGCTCGGGGACGCCCGAGCCGCTGTCGCCCTCGTCGAGGAAGAAGCAGTCGCCGTAGCCGGTCTGCATGCCGTTGGTGACGACGGTGAAGAGCATGCCCTCGGGGTAGGAGGTGGTCTCGAAGTTCACGTGGTTGTCGTTGTAGGCGATGTTGCCTTCCCAACTGGTCTTCGAGCCGTGGATGAGAAGCGTCAGGCTCTCATCGCCGGTGTCGCCCTGGGCGAGTTCGACCGACTTGACGAGGCGCGTGTCGGTGTCCCACGTCGCGGACGCGTGCTCGGGGCCGCGGTTGCCGACGACGGCGTAGTTGGAGCTGAGGGAGTTCTTCCATTCGCTGCGACGGCCGAGACCTGCGAGGGCGAGGTGGGCGTAGGAGGCGTTGCCGACGCCGTCGACGGCGTTGGAGTCGTCGCCGCCCTGGTGCAGTGTCGTGTCATCCGCGGGCGTGCCGCGGAAGCTGGGATCCCAACGGGCGCGGTCGGGCTCGACGGCGGCCTGCGGGCTGGTGTACTCGTAGTCCTCGTCGACGGCGATGATGCCGGACGACTCGGCCGGGCTGAAGACGACATCCGGCGTGACCAGCGAGTTGTAGACCATGATCGAGTAGACGGTGGCGGTGGCGTCCATCTCGGTCGAGTCGCCGGGGACGGTGATGGTCTTGCCGTCGCGGCCGATCTTCGAGGCCAGGGGGTACCAGTCGTTGTTCTGCTGGGCCCACATGACCAAGCCCTTGTGCGTTTCACGCACCTGGGCGGCACACTTGATCTGCTTGGCGTTCTGGCGGGCGCGGCCGAGCGCGGGGAGCAGAATCCCGATGAGCAGAGCGATGATGGCGATGACCACCAGCAGTTCGATCAGCGTAAATCCACGCTTCTTCATGTTGAATCTCCTGGGAGTAGTTCCCTGCCGGACTGAGACAATCCTTGGCGGCGATCACGGCGACCGCCGCAGCAGCGACTTGACTGCTCCGAAGCCGCGGGAGGAGAAACTGCTCCCGAGCGGGTCCGGGACTGACTCGTCCGCACGGTCGTCGTGCTTGGACGGCCCGGCCGCGCCTTGTCAGTCCGACAAAGCTCGGCGCGATCGAGCGCGTCGAGGCGAGTCGTCAGATTGTCGGCTGGGGTGCTGATCGGGGAATGAGGTGGCGGGGGAAAGCCGCCGGATCAGTGCGGGAATACAAGCAATGGTCGATCAACGGATCCAGCCAGGATGTGGCCCGTCGCGTCTGCGTCGGAGCATGAGCAGTGTAGCGAGGCGGGCGGGCCGGTCAAGGCAGGCGTCGCGGCACGAGGCGGCGACGCGGCCTGGGAGCGGCTCACTGGAGTATTCGCAGCGGCCGGCGTGCAGTTCCGCGATTTGCCGATTTTGGCGTGGCGCTTCCGCGCAGTCCCGGATTACCCAGTGTGAAAAACGCGCTACGAGCGCGTTTTTCACATTGGGCAAGAAAAACGCCGCTCCCAGGGGGAGCGGCGCGTCGGAATATGCCCGGCAGGGCTCGAACCTGCAACCTCTGCCTCCGGAGGGCAGCGCTCTATCCAATTGAGCTACGGGCACGCTGCGGAACAACGGCAGGTGTTATCGGAAAACCCTACGATCTCGCCCCGTGTCTGGCAAGCAGCTTCACACCGCTTTGTCCACCTTCCTCTCGCCGCTGCGGGCGCTGCTGCTCGTCGTCGCGGTCGTCAGCGCCTGCGGCGGGGCGGCTGGAACCTGCATGGCCTTCATCACCAGCGAGGCGTTCGGCCTGGGAGATCGCGAGAATCTGACCCTCCAGCTTGTCGCCGGCCTGGTCTACACCGTCACCGCCCTGGGCATCGGGCCGCTGCTGCGTTTTCTGGCCCTGCGTGCCCGCCGGCTGAGCCGGCGAACCGTGCTGGGGATTCTCATCCTCGGGTGGGCGGCGTCGTATTTCATCGCGGGCGGCAGCGGCTTCTTCCCGCAGGGCAGGGCCGGGGAAGCGCCGGGCGGCGAGGAGGCTGGTGCGTTGACGCTGGCGGTGGCGCTCTTCGCGCTGGGGTACTGCCTGAGTTTCGCGAGCTCCGGGGCGGCCTGGCCGATCATCCAGGCCTACGCCATGGGGGGCAAGTCCGGTTCACGGCTGCGCCGGGCCCTGGGGGAGTTCAACATGACCTGGTCGGCGGGGCTGCCGATCGGCGTCTTCGGTCTGGGGGCGGTGGTGGAGGTGGCCCCGCTCGAGGGCGTCCTGGCGGCGGGGGTGCTCGTGGCGGCGATGGTGCTGCCGCTGGCGCTGCTGCCTCCCGCACCGGGTCGGCACGGCGAGGCTCCTGAGCCGGTCACGCCGATCTACCGACCGCTGGTGCGCGTGTTCCGCGCCCTCTTGCCGATGGGCGTGCTGCTGGCGTTCGTGCTGTATCCGATCGCGCCGACGCTGACGGCGGAGCTGGGCTTGTCACCGGCGGTGGGGGCGATCCTGCTGGCGGTGCTGCACTTGTTTCGCTTTCTCATCTTCCTGGTGATGCGCTACTGGCACGGCTGGCACGGGCGCTGGCGCACGGTGCTCTGGTCCGGGGCGCTGCTCTTCGGCGGGTTCGCGGCGATCCTGCTCGCCCACACCATCTGGCTGCTGGTGCTGGGGCTGGCGGCGTTCGGCACGGCCATCGGCGCGACCTACTGCGCCGCCATGTATTACGGCCAGGCGCTGGGCAACACCGAGGTCGAGGCGGGCGGCAAGCACGAGGCGCTGATCGGGTGCGGCTTCGTGTTCGGGCCGCTGGCGGCGCTCGTGCCGCTCTGGCTGAACGTGTCCGCCGCCTGGCGCACCGAGGCGATCCTGCTGTCCAGCCTGCTCGCGTGCGGGCTTGCCTCGTACTGGGTGATTCAGCCGGCGTACAACTGGTTCCGCGCGCAGCGGGCGGCGCGTGGCGCGGGCGAGACCGCGAGTCGCTGACGCAGGGCGCAGCGTTCGCCAGCGCGAGGCCGATATGCTGGTGGCGTGACGCAGATGCCCTTCGAACAGTTCGATCCGCAGCGGATGGCGGGACCGAAGCAGCCCCTACCGGGCGCCCGGGCGCGGCGGGAGCAGGCGCGGTACGGCTCGATCGTCGAGTCGCAGCAACTGACGGTGAGCCAGCTTTCGCGCCTCATCGACGAGACGCTGAAGGACCACCTGCCCGCACCGATCCGCGTCATCGGGGAGATCTCCGGCTTTCGCGAGCGCACGCACTGGTACTTCGACCTCAAGGATGAGGGGGCGGTGTTGAGTTGCGTCGCCTTCGCGACCGTGGCGCGCCGCGTCGGCTTCGTGCCGGAGAACGGCATGGAGGTGGTGATTACGGGGCGCGTGGAGCACTATCCCAGGCAGGGCAAGACGCAACTGTACGCCCAGAAGATCGAGCCGCTGGGCGCGGGGGCGCTGGAGCTGGCGTATCGCAAGCTGTGCGAGGAATTGCGGGGGGCGGGGTACTTCGACCCGTCGCGCAAGCGGCCGTTGCCCGCGTTCCCGCGGCGCGTGGCGGTGGTGACGAGCAAGAGCGGCGCGGCGCTGCAGGACGTGCTGGACACGATGCGCAAACGCTGCTCGGCGATCGGCGTCGTCCTGATCGACGTCCGCGTGCAGGGCGAGCAGGCGGCGGGGGAGATCGCCGCGGCGCTGCGGCGGCTGAGCAGCGTGCACGAGCTGTGGGGGATCGACGCGATCATTCTGACGCGCGGCGGCGGATCGATGGAGGATCTCTGGGCGTTCAACGAGCGCCTCGTCGCGGATGCGATCTACGACTGCGCCATCCCCGTCGTCGCGGCGATCGGGCACGAGACGGACACCACGATCGCCGAACTCGTCGCGGATGAGCGGGCCGCCACGCCCACGCAGGCGGCGATGCGCGTCTCCCCGGACCGCGACGCGCTGGCGGAGCAGATGTCGCAACTGTCGCGGCGGCTGCGGCGGGGGCTGACCACGCATCTGAAGCACGAGCGGCAGCGCCTGATTGCCGCGGCGCGGCATCCCGCCTTCGCCGACCCGCGCGGGCGCTTCCGCCAGGCGCAGCGCGAGGTGCGGCAACTGACGCTCCAGCTTGCCGGGGCGGCGCGACAAAGCGCGCGCGAGGCGGGCGTGCGCCTGCATCGCGCCGAGCAGCGGCTCCTCGCCAACCAGCCGAAGCGGGCGCTCGCGGCGCTGGAGCACGAATTGACGCAGCAGGAGCGACGGCTGGGCGTGGCGCTGAAGCACGACCTGGCGGCGCGGCGCGAGCACCTGCATTCGCTGGCGCGGCAACTCGAGATTGCCGGGCCGGCGAGCGTGCTGAAGCGGGGCTATTCGTGTACGCAGGACGCGGCGGGCAACGTCATTCGCTCCGTGGCGGACGTTGAGCCCGGCCAGCACATCACCACGCGGCTCGCCGATGGCACATTCGGCTCGACGGTCGATGGGCAGGAGGGCGGCCCACCATCCCCGCCGGGACAAAGCGCCCTGCCTGGCCAAAGCGAGCGCCGTCCCGGGTCTTCCGCCAGAGAGAAGGAGCAGTCCGCCCCCGCCGATCCCGACCACCCGCAAATGGACCTCTTCGGCCCGGTGGAGTAGATTTCCCCCATGTCCAAGAGCAAGGGCAAGCCCAAGGTCGCGCGCGACCTCTCCTTCGAGCAGGGCGTCGAGGAACTCGAAGAGATCATCGAGCGCATCGAGTCCGGCGAGGTCGGGCTGGAGGAGAGCCTGTCGCACTACGAGCGCGGCATGGCGCTCATCCAGCACTGCAAGACCGTTCTCGCCGACTGCGAGCAGCGCGTCGAGGATCTGACGCGCGAACTGCGGCGCTCCGAAGCTGAGGAAGCGGAGGGGGATGAAGCGAGCGACGATGCCGAGGACGGCGACGACGAGGAACTGCCGCTTTGAGCCTCGCCTACATCGACCCATCCTTACTGCTGAACATCCCGGTGCTGGTCTTCGTCTTCGCCTTTGGCTGCTGCGCGGGGAGTTTCATCAACGTCATCGTCTATCGCATGCCGCGCGGGCAAAGCATCATCTCGCCGCCCTCGCGCTGCCCGGCGTGCGGAACGCGGCTCACCTGGCGGGAGAATTTTCCGGTGCTGGGCTGGCTGTGGCTGCGCGGCCGGTGCCGCTTCTGCCGGGGCGCGATCAGCCCGGAGTATCCGGCGGTCGAGCTGTTCGTGGGCTTGCTGCTGGCGGGGGCATACGTGCTGTACTACATGATGCCCGGCGACACGGGGTGGCTGGCGACGCGGACGCCGGACTGGGCCCAGTCGGGCTGGGGGCCGATCGTGCACACCTGGCCGACCTTCGCCGCCCATGCCCTGCTGCTCGCGGCGCTGGTGGCGATGACGCTGGTCGATGCGCGGCACTACATCATCCCGCTGGAGATTCCCTGGGTGCTCACCGGCGTGGGGATCGTCGCCAACGTTCTCCAGCCGCTCACGCATCGGCGGGTCTCCGCGTGGACGGGGTTCGACGATCCGGGGAACTGGTCGCTCGTGCCGACCACG
>CAZZPX010000206.1:0-6310 GCA_964655955.1 uncultured Phycisphaerales bacterium
GCCCTGGTGCTGGTGATTCGCCAGCCGCCGCAGCGCCGGTTCCTGGTCAGCCTGGCGACGGCGGTGGTTCTCCTCGTCGCCACCATCACCATGGTCGTCTCGCCGCTGGTCATGTACGGCGACCGCGGGGAGGCGCCGGCGGGGCTGAGCGGGGAGGCCCTCGACTTCTACGTCGGCGGCATCGGCCTGCTCGGGGCGGCGCTCATCCACTTCTTCGCCTCCATGTTCGTCGCGCTTACCTTCCGCGAGTCGCTGCGGCAGTTTCTGCTGCTCGGCGGCGCCTTCGTCGCCGTGACGCTGCTCGTCAACGAGGGCTCGGCCGCGGTGAAGCTGTGGCTGATCGGGCTGTATCCCTTCGCCGGTCTGCCGGGGCTGCTCTGGAGTTGGCTGCGCGCGCGGCGGTTTGACGAGCGCTTCCGCAGCCGCATGCTTGAGGGGCGCATCGGTGAGATGTCGATGGAGCTGGCCTACGCCCGCCGCGTGCACGAAGCGCTGTTTCCGCCGGCGGTGACCCGCGGGCCGATCTGCGTGACGTATCACTACGAGCCGATGCGCGAGATCGGCGGTGACTTTCTCTTCGTGCATCCCCTGTCGTTTCCGCCGGCTCCGCCCGGGACCCCTCTCACAGTTGTTCTGATCGACGTGTCGGGGCACGGCGTGACGGCGGCGCTGGCGGTGAATCGCCTGCACGGCGAGTTGCAGCGGTTCTTCTCCCAGTCGCCGCCAGGCTCACCGGGAGAGTTGCTGCAGGATCTCAACAGCTATGCCCTCGCCGCGCTTGCACCCCACGCCGTCTATGCCTCAGCGCTGTGCGTGCGGCTCGATCCGGAGCGTGGTGAGGCGCGGTGGGCGAGCGCCGGGCATCCGCCGGCCTTGCTGCGACGCGCCGGCGGCGCAGTGGCGGAGTTGGCCGCGACGGCCCCGCTGCTCGGCGTCCTGGAGGCGGAATTCTTCGACGCCGCGGAGCAGTCGATCGCCATCGTCGCCGGCGACACGCTGGTCGCGTACACGGACGGCCTGATTGAAGCGCGCGACGGCGAGGGTCAGGACTTCTCCATGTCGAGGCTGCGCGACCGGGTTGGGCAAGCGGAGCATCTTCGAGCCGAACCAGACCAGTTGCTGAAGCTGCTGACCGAAGCGGTGCAGCGTCATCGGCACGGTCCGCCGACGGATGACACGCTGATCGTGCAGGTGACGTTCGACGCGACCAACCCGCCAGCCGCTGCAGCATCCTCAATGAGCGCAGCGTCAGCCCAGGCGACCGTTGTTTCGACGTGAGGGCATCGGATCAGTCCTTGCGCTGAGGCAGGCGTGAGTCGCGAAGCGCCCCATATTCATCGAACCGGACGTAGCCGCTGTTCCAGCGCTGATCGTGTCCTTCGTACGGTCCGTAACGCCACTCGAAAGTGCGCTGGTATTGATCCAGCCACTCAGTAGAACTCGGCTCGCCGAGGAGATAGCGAACCCAGGCTGCCGCGACGTCTCGAGCGAGAAACATCTGCCAACGTTCGAACTGGAACCAGCGCGGCCAGTCTTCCAGATCGGGCGGCGTGTACTCCGGGCGAGTCAGCTTGTAGGACGCACCGCCGGATACCGCATCGATCGATGCTCTCGTGGGGGGTACCAGATCGAGCAGCGAGCCCTGTACCGACGCTGCCTCGGCAAGCGACGGCTGCGTTCCTTCTGCCGCAGCGCTCAGCGTCGTGCGCCAGGTGAGTCGCCCGTCGCCGTACCAGAGCGTCGCCAGCCAAACGGAGTCTTGCTCGTCGCCGCTGCGCTGCCAGTCGACCTGCGCCGGTTCGCCGAAGGTAAGAAGCCACATCCTAAGCCCGTTCGGCTGCTGAACACCCTCGTGCTGCCTCCGCGCAAAGTTCTGGCCGAGATGATCCCAGTTGCGAGGCATGCTCCAGCCGGGTCGCTCGCGGCTCAGGGGCGGCGTGATGTCGACGAGCCAGGTGCGGCAACTCACATAGCGCTCCTGCTCCGCCGCCTTTACCTCGTTGGAGGCGAGAGGCAACTCGATGATGAGTCGATTGTTGCCTCGGGACCCGTTCTCGTACCGGTAGCCAACATTCAGCGCCGTGTAATTTCGATCTTCGCGCCGATCCGCGATCATCTCGAGCACCTTCGTGGCGTCGTGCAGGCTTCGCAGCGTCAGGTACTCCGGATCGCCGAACCGGGCGAAGAGATCCTGCAGGTCGACCGGCTGTGGACCGGCTGACCAGTAGGGGAAGAGATCGTCCTCGCCGGTGATCCCCGGCGTCTGGCGCAGCAGTTCCAGCCACGGGGCCGCTGCCTGCACATCGACTGCGGCCGCCATCATGGCCGCTTCGTCAACTGGCGGGTGCAGTTCGACGAGGTGGCCTTCATTCGGCATGACCTGCGCGGCATCGACGGTTGTGGACACGTCGGTGCGCCAGACCAGACGTCCGTCTGCGTAGGTCCAGACTCGTTGCCAGGTCTCGCCGTACGGACCGCTTGTCGCTGACCAGGTCTCCTGCTGCGGCTCGCCCAGTCGCTGGCGGATGCTCTGCGGACTGAGCCAGCCGCCGAATTCCTTCGCTGCCATGACGTTCGTTGTGTAGAACACCATGCGCCATACGTCATGGTGCGCCCACTGCGGCGCGGCGAGCGCCTCGGGACCGTCAAGCGCGCGGCGCTGCCGCATTGCGTATTCGAAATTGGGAATCTCATAGGCGTGGAGTTGAGGAAACTCCTCATCGCGAAATCGCAGCGTCGCATAGTACGTGGCGCCGGGGTAGCGGTACTCATATCGCCAGTTCATCTTCTCGGAGGTGGGGTGCGGCTCGCCCAGCAGCGCCACGATGTCGGCGGGTTCCATGTCGGGGCGCAGGTCGATCCAGTGCGTCGGATCCATCCAGGAAGGCCAGCCACGCTCGCTGCAGTTCCAACTGTCACGGAGCGCGACCCAGCGCGCGTTGTTCTCATCCGGCATGCCGCCGATCTGTCTCAGTTCGAACAAGTTGCTGCGTGAATCGAAATGGAGGGTGTAGAACGCGTCATTGTCGCCGCCGTTGCCGGACCGGCCGTCGTAGTCCCAGCCGTACCACCAGATCAGGTATCGCTCGTTTTCCTCTCGCTTCGTAGGCTCGCCGACAACTGCCAGCACCTGCGCCGTCGTCATGCCTTGCTTGAGCATGGCGTGGCGTTCCTTGTGGAACCAAGCGGGAACGCCGTCGATCACGTGCGGCAGACCCGCGTAGGGATCTTCGCCTCCACGGGGATGCACGCCGAGTTGTCGCAGGCTCACCGCATCCGGCGCCTCGACGCCGGCGACACGCCCGCTCTGGAAGCGCACATAGCCGATGGTGTCCTTCGTCGTCGGCGCCTTGTAATACCAGTCGACGACGGTGGAATAGAACTGCTCATCGCCGGGCTCACCGAGGATGCGACGAACCTCGTCGACGGTCATGCCTGGCTTCACCTGCGCCCAGTTCTGCAGGTCAAGATGCCGGGGCGCGCCGTCCGGGGACTGGACAGTGCTGTCACGCTCCTCCTGATCTTCCGCGGCGTCGTCACTGTCTGAAGTGCTTGCGGGGATGTAGTCGATCTTGAGTTGATCGAGCACCGCCGGGTCGGGCGCCGTGAACTGCTCCACCTTCTCCCCTTGAAACGCGATGACGCCGAGCGGAACGGCCGGGCTCGTGGCCATATACATCCACATCGAACCATAGGGCGTGGGCAGAATCTGCGCCGGTTCACCGAGCACCGCGCGCACCTGCTGCGGCGACTGGCCCTTCTTGATCTTCGTCCAGCGGCTCAAGTCGAGGTGCGCGGGAATGTTCTTGTTGCCGGGCTTCGCCTTCGACTTGGGCGCCTGCGCTTGCGGCGGCGCCGCGGCGGGTGTCAGCGTCTCGCCGGAGTCGAGCGCGGCCGGTGCGGTGTGCGACTGTTGCTGCGTCGACACGGGAGGGGCCGATTGCGCTTCGACGGAGCGCGGCTCGTCCTCGTTGCCGCAGGCGACGAGAAGCAGGCTCACCAAAGCCAATCCGGGCGCAGCGAGTCTACAAACACGACGGAGCGTGGTACGGCGTGCGTGGCGTGTCATGTGCGTCTCTCCCGTGAAAGCGAACGATGTGCGTGCAGCGTATCACGGAAGTGACACCATTTGGCCTCTCCGCTTCCCGGCAAAGCGCAGCGAAGAGAGGCTCAGGAGCGGCCGCTATCACAGACGCACGTCTCCGATTCGCGGGACAGATCGCAGTACAACCTCGTCAGGGGGTTGATTGTCAGGGCATGACGTGCATGTAGAGCGGCGGCCTGTCCTGGCGCTGCTCGTAGGCCGTCTGGCAGTGGATGCAGCGCACCGCTTCCGGACAGGCGCGCAGTCGCGTCAGGGGAATGTCGCAACCGCAGCCGGTGCATACGCCGTACGTCCCCGCGTCAAAGCGCCGCAGCGCCTCGACCACTTCGGCGCTCGAACGCGCATGCCAAGTGGCTGGTTCGGGGCTACCCGGGCCGTCCCCCGCAGTGAGCCTGCGGCGAAGGTCTGATGCCAAGGTTTTCAAAGTGCTGATGCGGCTGTTCTGCTTCATCTGGTCTCACCGTCCTGTGGTGCTCTGGGTTGTGGTTGGGGAGGCGACTTTGTGAAGGCAAGGTGCGTGCCAAAGCGCCCCGCCGCTTGCTCGGCCCGATGCGTGCCGCCCTCGGCCTGGACGCCTGTTTTCCGGGCCGCGGTACAAGCGCCTGCTCCGGCGAAAACGATCAGCAGATGCGCGTGTTGATTCCCCAATGACCAGCAACTCACACCCGCCATGATCAATGGCAGATCAGATCCCCGCGGATTCAGACAGCGTGTCAGATTGGCGATGTGCAACTCCTATCTCTTCCCGTGGGCGAGGTCGGCAACGGGTCGGCCGCCCTGAGACAAGAATCACTCTCCAGGAGTTCTCTCATGTTCCGCCATTTCGCCAACATCAACGTCTGCATCGCGCTTTGCCTTGGTTGCACTGCGCCAGGGCTGGCCGAGGACTTCGACCGGCCTGGCTCGACGCTCTCCTTCACCACGTTCCCCGCCGAGTCGCACAGCGGCGACTCGATCTTCGTGCGTGCGTCGATTCCGCCGGGGATCGCAGCGCCGGACACCACGCCGCCGCTACCGATCAACGTGGGCGGGGACCAGGAATGCCGCTATCACGAAGTCAGCTTCGCGCCTAGCCACGCCCATGCGCTGATGGCCGGCATCGCGGAGAACGACTTCGCGGACGGCGTGATCGATGGGTACCTCGCCGCCGCCATGCCCGTGCCCTGGGGCTCGCGCGATGCGGGCTTCGTGTTGCGGGCACAAGAAGATGGCGGCGGCACGGACTGCTACCTCGCCTGCTTCTACAACTATGTCGGGCCCACTGCCCACTTCGCAATCAGCCGGCTCAGCAACGGCATCGGTCAGACGCTCATCGACTCAGATCCCTTTCCGGTAGAGCTGACCCAGGAGAACTACCGCGTTCGCTTTCAGGCGCAAGGCACGGCGCTCACGGCGTGGCTGTGGCGCGTGCACGTGGTGGATGGAGTCGTCGTGGAATCGCCGATCGACCTTGACGCGGGCGAGCCGGGCGTGCAGCACTGGATCAACACCACGGATGACGAACTGAGCGTGGGTCGAGCGGGCCTGTTCGCCTTCGCCCGCGGTGAGAACAGCGTCTTCTTCGAGGACGTGCACGTGACGCGACGCGACTGCGGCCATCTTGTCGACGCCGAGTGGAAGTACCTTGGCACGACGTACGGGCCGGGCAGCGGCGACGCGCCGGGCGATGTGCTCTTCGCCGAGGACGGCGTACCCGTGTCCATCGAGCAGTACGAGGACGCGAACGGCATGCAGCACTGCAACGGCGCCGCCATCGACATGGCCTGCTACGGCTTCGGGTTCAACTTCGTCATGCAGTGCGCCGGTGCCTCGCTTGCCTATGACCTGAGCGGGCTCGGCGTGGTGCACGAGGTGCAACTCGAGTATTACGAAACGGGCGGACCGGAGAACGTGCAGGTGAACGGCGCGCCCCTCTACGTCGGCGAGATCGAGAACGCCCCGGCGAACATCGCGCCCGGCGTGACGATGACGATGAATTCCACGCCGGCCGGGGCGGGCACGCGCGGCACGATCACGCTCACCGGCGACATCCAGCGCCTGCTCATCGGCGGCGCCTTCATCGAACTCGACGACATCTGCATCGACGCCAACGACTGCGCCGGCGACCTCGACGGCGATGGCGATGTCGACCAGTCGGACCTCGGAGTCCTGTGGAGCCGCGCATCCAAAAGGGGACCAGTGTGCGCACGGAATTGGGGACCACCT
>CAZZPX010000207.1:0-6294 GCA_964655955.1 uncultured Phycisphaerales bacterium
TCTACGGTATAGTTCCGTTCGGGATACTTGTTGCGGCGATCACACCCACCAATCGTCCAAGCTTGCAGATTGTGGTGTTTATCGGCGCGGCGGGTATCACTTTCCTCGCCCTCTATCGCCTGGTCATGAGGACTCTCGTCGCCCCCGAACTCCGCGCCCGGCTGCGCGAGGCCGGCTGCAACACCTGCGTGCGCTGCGGCTACGACCTGCGCGGCCACGGCCAGCGCGATGTGATCTGCCCGGAGTGCGGCCTTCGCCATCCCGAACCACCCGGTGAGAAGATTCGCAATTCCCCCTGGTTCGACGAGCCCACCTGACATTACCATCACGGCATGCAGACGCTACTGATCGCTCTCCTTGCCGGCGTCGCTTATCTCATCGCCTACTTCACCTACGGCAGGTGGCTGGCTCGGAAGATCTTCCAGCTTGATCCCCATGCCCGCGTCCCCAGCGAGGAGCTGCGCGACGATCGCGACTACGTCCCCACGCGCAAGACGATCGTCTTCGGCCACCACTTCACCTCGATCGCGGGCACCGGCCCGATCGTCGGCCCCGCCATCGCCATCATGTGGGGCTGGGTCCCTGCGCTGCTCTGGGTCGTCTTCGGTTCGATCCTCATCGGCGCGGTGCACGACTTCGGCTCGCTCGTCGTCTCCCTGCGCAACAAGGGCCAGACGGTCGGCGATGTCGCGGGCAGGCTCATTCACCCGCGGGCGCGCATCCTCTTTCTGCTCATCCTCATCTTCGGTTTGTGGATCGTGCTGGCGATTTTCGGGCTGGTCATCGCCAGCGTCTTTCGGCTCTTCCCCGAGTCGATCCTGCCGGTTTTTCTGCAGATTCCCATTGCAGTGCTCATCGGCGTGGTGCTGCATCGCAAGGGGACGAATCTCGTCGTGCCTTCGCTCCTTGCGCTGGTGATCATGTACCTGACTGTGTGGCTCGGCGCGGGGTGTCCGGGGATCGCGGGAGACGGCGGAGCGCTGGGGGAATGGCTACGCGGGCTCAACGCGGCGCTTGCCGCCTGGCCCATCTGGCTCTGGGTGGCGGTCCTGCTCGCGTACTGCTACATCGCCTCGGTGCTGCCCGTGTGGCTGCTCCTGCAGCCGCGCGATTACATCAACTCGTTGCAGCTTGTCTCGACCTTGGTGCTGGTGCTCATCGGCCTCGGCGCCGTCGCGTTCACCGGCGATGCCGCCGGCGAGCCGATGCCGATCGTGGCGCCGTCGCTGAACCTGCATCCCACGAACGCGCCCCCGATCTGGCCGTTCCTTTTCATCACCATCGCCTGCGGCGCGATCAGCGGCTTCCACTGCCTCGTCTCCTCCGGCACGTCGAGCAAGCAGTTGCGCAATGAAGCCGATGCGCGCTTCGTCGGCTACGGCGGCATGCTCACTGAGGGCTTTCTCGCCACGCTCGTCATCTGCGCCGTCGCCGCGGGCATCGGCCTGGGCTGGCCCGACAAGTACCCCGGCTTGCAGGGCGCGGAGTTGTGGGGGTCGATCTACGGCGACTGGAACGCGGTCGGACTCGCCGCCAGGGTCGGCGCGTTTGTGGTTGGCGCTGCGAATTTCCTTGAAGCGGCGGGCTTCAACCACACCTTCGCGACCGCGATCATGGGCGTGATGGTCGCGTCGTTCGCCGGCACGACGCTCGACACCGCCACGCGACTTCAGCGCTACGTCGTGCAGGAACTCAGCAAGGCCGCGGAGTCCGCCGCACCGGCGCTGCGGCCCGTCACCGCGCTCACCGGCACGGCCCACGGCGCGACGCTGCTGGCGGTGGGCAGCGCCTTTGCCATGGCCATGCTGCCTCGACCGGGCGATCCCTGGACGCTGCAGACCGCGGGGCAGGGCGGACTCATTCTCTGGCCGCTCTTCGGTGCGACAAATCAACTGCTCGGCGGACTCGCCTTCCTCGTCATCTGCTTCTGGCTGTGGCGTCGGCGCAAGCCGATCTACTTCGCGCTGCTCCCCGCCGTGTTCATGCTCATCATGCCTGCGTGGGCGATGCTGGCGATGATCGGCACGTGGTGGCGCGCGCAGAGTTACCTGCTCGTCTTCGTCGCGCTCGCCACGATCGCGCTCGAGATCTGGCTCATCATCGAAGCGCTGCGCATCTGGCCGCGTGCGCGCGGCGTGCTGGAGGAAAGCGAGAGCGCGCCGCTGCGCGTGAGAGAGACGCCGACTTAGGCAAACTCATCAGCGCAGCGCGGGCGATTCACTGTGTGGCGCATACCCCGCATCGGGACAAAAAAAGACCGACGGCTAGGTGCTCCGACCTACCTAGCCGACGGCGCGTGCCACGGCTGATCGCCGTGTGATCTGTTGTCCTTCCTACCTTAGCCACCGTGGCGCGGCAGTCCAGAGGCTTTCGCCCAGCTTCGCGAGATTTCTATAAACCACTGTTACACAAGTATTTACAGCATCTAAACTGATCCACGAGTTCTCCCCCGGGCTCAGGGGACCTGTGTGGTCGGTATTTCCTCGCTCGCGGCAGGATTTGACGGATATCCAGGTCGTGATTTGCCCAGGCGCCCGAGCCGGCGTCCGTCCCGGCTCAACCCGTCGACGCGGCGTCGCCCGGACCTTCCGTCCGCCCGGCACCCCGCCCGTCCGCCGCCTCCGCCGGCTGCGGCTTCCCGTCGGCAGGCAGCGATTCCCCATCTGCTGCGGGGTATTCGGATCGCGGCTCAGCCGGAGTCGGCCCCGCTGACATCTGTCGCCACATCCCGGCGATCTCGTCGCGGAAGACTGCACCGACGACGACCGTCACCGCCAGCAGCAGCGCCGCCGCCGTCAGCACCAGCGCCAGCGTCGAAGGCGAACGTCGAGATTCTACCCCACGTGGCGATTGGGCAGGCGAGTTCGCTATTTGTTCGGCATGGTTCCCCGGATGGATGTCGCGCCTTCGCGGACTCTGCGCAGGCGGCTGCATGGTGCGCACACCCGGCACGATCGGCGGCCCGGTCGCCGTCCCGGCGCGAGCCGGCCCCCGACCCGCTTCTGCGGGCGGCTCTGCGGCCACGTATTGCTGCTGCCGCACCTGCGGGCCGACCGGCCGCCCCGGTTGAACTGCACCCCTCCGATCGGGCGGTGACGACTCCCGCGCCGGCTGTCCCGCGGGCGGCCGCGAAGTCCGTTGCGCCTCCGCCGCGGGCGCGCCACCTGACTGCCGCGGCTGTGGCGTGGGCAGCCGATGCACCGGCCCCAGCCCCAGGTCCTGTCGCTCGCGCGGCACGGCGAAACTTGCCCCGCAGCGGGGGCAGCGCTCCGCATCCGGCGACACCCCGTGCTCGCACCCGTGACAACGTCCGAATAGGTGCCCCACGCCCGGCACCTGCCGCGCCTCACGCCAGAACTGCCCCGTCGTCGGACCGCGCAAGACCGTATCAGGCGTGATGCGGCCGCGCTGGATCAGCGCCAGAACGGTCTCGTAGTTGCACCCCGGACGGAACGGCTGCGTCTCGTCGCGGATGAACCAGGGCCCCATCGAGTTCTGCGTGGCCTGCCTGCTCAGAGGATCGAGCCAACCTTTGCACGCTTCACAGCGCGAGGCCGCTGCGGCCAGCGCCGCGCCGCAATACGGGCAGGATCGCCGTGGCTCAGCGCGTGAGGTCGGCTGTGAACTGGCGTCGGACATGGGTACCGTGGAGCGAATGAGGAAGCGCGAATGGCGACTGACGAAGGACGAGCGCGGCGGCCGAGCACGCGCGGCACACGATCGGCGCTGCACAAGCATAGCACCGCGCGCGTAAGGACCGGGAGATACCCATGATTCGCGACACGGTACGATTCTGTTGCATGCTCTTGCTCGCGGGGAGCACTTTGAGCGGCTGTGCTTCCCGGCCCTCGTCGACGGCAGCGTCGCCGCCCCGATCCGAGGCGGGCGCGCCGCGCGAGGAGAACCCCGCCTCCCGGCAGATTGTCGCCCTGGTCAACGGCGAGCCGCTCACCTGGCAGACGCTGCGCCGGCCGCTTGCCGAACGCGCCGGCGCGGAGGTTCTGCGGGAGGCGGTCCTCGATCACCTGCTGCGACAGCGCTGCCGTTCGCTCGGCGTGACGATTGAGGCTGAGGATCTGCGTGCGGAGGAAGAACGGCTGCTCGAGCAGATCAGCGACGATGCCCGATCCGCGGCGGAGATGCTCGAGGAGATACGCCGCCGCCGTGGCCTGGGCGACGCGCGCTATCAGCAACTCCTCTGGCGCAACGCCGCCCTGCGCACACTCGTCGCCCCGGACGTGACGACAGTCTCCGAGGCGGCGCTACGCTCGGCGTACGAACGCGCCTACGGCGATCTGTATGAACTGCGACTGATCACGGTGGCGACGCTGCGGGAAGCGACGGCGGCGCGGCGGCGACTCGAGGCGGGCGAGCGCTTCGCCGAAGTAGCGGCGGCGGTCTCCACGGACATCAGCAGGCATCGCGGCGGCCTGCTCGAACCGCTCAGCCTGGCTGACGCCACCTACCCGCAGATCATCCGCGACACGGCCCGCACACTCGCGCCCGGCGATGTCTCCGTACCGCTCGCACTGGAGACCGGCTACGCGCTGGTGCGGCTGGAACAGATCCTCCCCGGCGAGAAGCCGCCCCTCGAAGGCGTGCGCGCGCAACTCGAGGCGCAGGTGCGGCTGCAGCAGCAGCGCCTGCTCATGGATGAACTGGCGCGGGCGCTGCTCGAAGAGGCGCAGGTCACGGTCTTCGAGCGAGGCATCGACTGGCAGGGAGCGAACGGCGGATGATTGGAACTCGGCCGCTTCGCGCGGACCGACGTCCTACAATCCCTGCAGCGTCCTCTGCCTGTATCGCGATTCGGCCGATGCAGGTGGACACGGGACACGCATTTCCTGATTGGAGAAGGCCCATGCGTCTCACCCGCTCATTGCGCCTGGGACTGGCGCTGCTCACACTCGGTGCGCTCGGCGCACCGGCGCTCGCCCAGGCTGACCGCGATCTGATCGGCCCGCCGACCGCCCTTGTGGAGCGTCCGCAGCCCAGGCTCGTCGTCGACGAGCCGGTCATCAGGCTCGGCAAGATTGCCAATGATCGGATCGCCGAAGCCGTGCTGCACTTTCGCAATGCAGGGGACGGGCCGCTCCAGATGAGCCCGATCCGCTGCTCCTGCGGGTGCACCGCCGCGAAACTGGCCAAGACCGTCTTCGCGCCCGGGGAGAGCGGCGAGGTGGTCATCCACTTCGATCCCAAGGGTAAGAGCGGCGAGCAGAGCAAGACGTGCACGCTCAAGTCCAACGATCCGGCCCAGCCGTCGATGACGATTCAGATCACCTGCGACGTGATGACGCTGGTCTGGACTGACCCGACCATGCTGATCAGCCTGCAGCAGCCGCGCGGACAGGGGTATCGCCAGACGATCAACGTGATGAGTCGATCCGACGAGTTCGCACTGATCCTGGCCGAGACGACCAACCCGGATCTCACGATCGAGGTGGGCGAGACGACCAGGGTGTGGGTCGAGGATGAAGGTCGCCACCACTTCCGTACGCCGGTGACAGTGGCGCTGCCAGCCGACCTGCCGCTGGGCTACGCCAACGGCGAGGTGCGCATTGTCGCGCGGGCCGTTGAAAAGGACGGAAAGCAGTCTGGCGCCGATGACGACGCCTCAGCGGCGGGCGCGCCGCGCGCGGCGACGAATCAGGCGGCGGCCCAGGCCGATCCCGCGCAGCCGCCCCAGTCTGCGGATGGGGCGTCGACGGGTGACCACGCCCAGCGCGACGTCGCCAATGAGCTGCCGCCGCTGGGCGAGAACGAGCACCTGCTGCGGCTGCCCCTCGCCGTGCACATCGTGGGCGACATCAACCCTCAGCCGCAGCAACTTGCCCTGGGCGCGCTGACGCCGGGTCAGGCGTTCGAGGGGAGCTTCGAACTGCACAGCGCGGGCGGCCACTCGTTCGAGATCCGCCAGGTCGAACTCGACACGAATCAGGCGGAGGCAAGCGTCGAGGCGGAGTTCGAGCCGCTCCCCGATGGGCAGGCGGGCTTCCGCGTTCGCGTCTTCGGCGTAGCGCCCCAGAAGACGGGAATGCTCCGCGGGCACATCATCGTGCGCACCGATGCGGCGGAGGAAGAGGAGAAGCGCATCCCGTTTTACGGCAGCGTTCGGCCTGTCGGCTGAACCAGCCTGCCGCGAGCCTGACGGCGGCGACGCGCGAGTTTTGCCGCCTCGAATCCCGCGCTTGGGGGAACCGCGTCGAAGCGGTTTTCGGAGAGTGAGGCACTGAGACGGGATCTTCCTTGATCCCCCGCTGTACAATTGCCGACGTCACTCTGGCTGATTGC
>CAZZPX010000208.1:0-6283 GCA_964655955.1 uncultured Phycisphaerales bacterium
GGCCGGCTCCTTTCCGTAGCGTGGAGCCTACGCCAGCGCGGCGGATCTGCCAAGCGAGGCGGGGGAAGGTCGGCAGCGCACACCACTCGACGCGTCGGCTCGCCCGCTCAACTCGATCTGCGAGCGCTGCAGCAGTCGGCGTTGATGGTGAGCGAGACGGACCTGGGTTCGCTCGGATCGGTGTCGAGCGACCTGCCGCAGTGGCACGGGCCACCCTTTCCCGCGGCGATGATCGTGCCGACCAGGTAGGCCGCCGCGAGAAGAACGAGCAGCATCGCGATCCAGAACTGCCAGTCGTGTACGGGAAACATCAGCTCACTCCCAGCAGTTGCAGACCCTGGTACGTGATCAGCGCGAAGACGTAGGCGACCAGCGTCATCCAGCCGAGCTGAAACAGCGGCCACTTCCAGCTTCCCGATTCGCGGCGCGTGACCGCCAGCGTGGGCAGGCACTGCATGGCGAGGACGTAGAAAACGAGCAGGCTCGCCGACGTCGCCATGGTGAAGAGCCGCGTGCCGTCCTGCCGGGTGGCGGACTTCATGCGGCCGAGAAGCTCGTCGTCGACCTCCGCCTCGTCGTCGGCCCCCATGAGGATTGCCGTCGTCGAGACGAAGACCTCGCGCGCCGCGAAACTCGACACCACGCCGATCGTCAAGCGCCAGTCGTAGCCGAGCGGAGCGAAGATCGGTTCGAGGCTGCGGCCGAGCCTGCCGGCGTAGCTGTGCGCCAGGGCGTACTTCGCGTCGACGTACTCCGCCTGTTCGCGCAGCGCCTCCGCCTGCTGTGGCTGCGCCGTTTCGACAAGGGCGGCCTGCTCGCGCATCTGCTCCGCCTCGGGCGAGGGCGGCGAACCGGGATAACGGCTCAGGCCCCACATGATGATGCAGATCGCGAGAATCACTGTCCCCGCCTGCTTGAGAAACACCATCGCCCGGTCCAGCGACGCCAGCGCCGCGTTCTTGACGGAGGGCCAGTTGTAGGCCGGCAGCTCCAGCGCCATGGGGCGCGACTTGCCGCGCAGAATCGTCCCGCGCAGAAACAGCGCGCTGAACATCGCTGCAAAGGCGCCGAGGATGTAGGCCCCGAAGAAAGCGACCGCCGCGAGCGCGGGACGATTGCCGAAGAGCAGCCCGATGCAGAGCACGTAGACGGGCAGTCGCGCCGAGCAGGTCATGAAGGGTGCGACCAGGATGGTCGCGAGGCGATCCCGCCGATCCGGGATCAATCGCGCCGCCAGGATGCCGGGTATCGCGCAGGCATGACAAGAGAGGAAGGGGACAAAAGCCTGCCCCGGCAGACCGAAGCGACGGAAGATCCGATCCATGACGAAGGCCGCCCGCGCCAGATACCCGGTGTCCTCGAGCATGGTGAGCAGGAAGAAGAGCAGGACGATCTGGGGCAGGAAGATGACCACGCCCGCGACGCCGGCGATCACGCCGTCAACCAGCAACTCGCTGAGGATGCCGGCAGGCAGGATCGTCTGCACCCCCGCGCCCAATGCGGCCATGGCGCTGTCGACCCACTCCATGGGCCACTGGGCGAAGTAGAAGATGGTGTAGAAGAGCGCCCCCATGACCAGGCCGAAGACGCCCAGCCCGAGAATCGGGTGCGTGAAGGCCTGGTCGAGGCGATCGGTGAAGCCGTCGCCGTCGGTCGAGCGCGGGGTCGCGCCGACCTTGCTGTAGACCTCGTCGGCCCAGAGGTGCAGCGCGTTGAGTTCCACGGGAGGCAGCGTCACGGGCGCCCGCGCCTGGAGGATGGCGCGGCGAAGCTCATCGACTCCCTCGCCGCGCCGCGCGCACATCTTGACGACCGGGCATCCAAGCGCATCTGCGCAACGTTCCACATCGATTTCCAGGCCTTTGCGGCGAGCGACGTCAATCATGTTGACCGCCACGACGGTCGGCAGGCCGCGTCGCAGCGTCTCGCCCACGAGCAGCAGGTTGCGCGCCATGTTCGCCGCATCGAGAATCACCACGAGCACATCGGGTGCGTCGGCGCGCGTGCCGGTCGGCGCCAGGCGGCCCTCCAGAACGTCGCTGACGATCTTCGATTCGGTGAGATCGAGTTCCGTGCTGTACACGCCGGGCAGATCGATGATCTCGGCGGTGCGGTCGCCGGCGAGCCTCGCCATGCCGACGCGTGCCTCGGCGGTGATGCCGGGGAAATTCGCTGTGCGCGCCCGCAGTCCCGACAGCGCGTTGAAGACGGTCGTCTTGCCGGTGTTGGGATTGCCCAGCAGCGCCACGCGCAACGCAGCCGGCTGGGCGGCGGAAGGTCGAGTGGGCGCAGTGGCAGCCGTGGACATGACGGGGATTTCAGCTTCGCGGACGAAATCGAGGGACTACTGGATATGAACGTGAATGCCGCGTGCCAGGCTGGCGTTGAGGCCGATCCGCGTCCCGTTCACCTGCACGATGCACGGTTCTCCCGCCCGGGCCAAACGGATCGTGGCGGCGGCACGCAAGCCCATTGCGGAAAGAAGCAGCGCGTCGGCCGGATCAATGCTGGTGGCGGCGACAAGTCCGGTCGCGCCCTCTCGAAGTTCACTGAGGGGAACTGCTGACCCGTGAGAGGATGCACTGACCATCGTATCCGGCCTCCAGGTAATGAGACTCAGTCGCAACACCGGAAATATACGCCTGACTTCGGCTGGATGCAACGAGGATTTGTGGATCTGAACAGAGAATTTTGCCCGAAAGTGGGGATGGCGAGAGAGGCACGGGTGGTGCGAGCCCAGCCCTCTCTTGATCGGTGTCTATTCGGTATTTCGACCAACTGCTCGATTTCGCGTTGCCCGGGGGCCATTCCTGAGGTAGCGTCTGGAGCGGCAGGCTGCTCTTGCCCCCGGCCGGTTCATTACTGGGAGAGACCGATGAGAAAGACGCTCCGTACAGCCGTCGTTGCCGCCTCGCTCGGGGTCCTTGCCGCCGTCACCGCCGCGGACGACACGGTGCACTGGGAATTCGACGAGCGGACGGCGGGCGAAGATGTCTTCTGGAATTCACCCACCGCTCTGCGGAGCGATGCAGCCGCCTACGACTGGCACTTCGAACTGCAGAAGGTCGAGGTGTGGGTGAAGTACATCGGCATCACGTTCGGCCCCATCGACGTGACCAACGAACTGCCGCCTGATTACCGCGAGTTCTTCGGCTTCACCCCCGGGCCGCTGCCGCTGACCATCTTCGATGAGCACATTCGCTATCCCGAGCCGCCCGATCCGGTGACGATCGAGGGGGACATTCGCGTCGAGGTGGCTGCGGACGGCTATGGCGAGTGGTCCTTCACCAACGTCACGCTGGGCACGGCGACCATCGACCTGGGCTGGCCCTTCGGCGAACAGACCGTCGATCTCGAAGAAGTGCGCATGGTCGGCTACGTCGACATTGACGCCTTCAGCAAACTCGGCGACCTGAACTATGACGGCGGCGTCAACCAGCAGGACCTCGGCATCCTCCTCGCCGCCTACGGCCTCAACGACGGGGGCGACATCGACGGCGACGGCGACACCGATCAGGCGGACCTCGGCGTCCTGCTCGCCAACTTCGGCTACGGCGCATAGGCCGCACGCCACATCTTGACCTCACAGGAGCATCACCATGCGATCGCTGTGCTTCCCTCCCGCACCCGGCGCCGCTGCGCTTGCCGGTGCGCTCATCGCGTCTTCCGCCTGCGCCGTCGACGTCGCCGGCCCGCAGTCTGGCGCATGGACCCTCGCCGACTCACCCGTACACCTGGTCGGCGATGTGACGGTGCCGGCAGGGCAGACGCTTACCATCGAGCCGGGCGTTGAGGTCATCGCGGACGCGCACTACGAGCTGCGCGTCGAAGGTCTGCTGACCGCGGTGGGCGCGCCCGATGCGCCGATCCTCTTCACCGCCGCGGATCAGGTCGCCGGCTGGCGCGGCCTGCGCCTCATCGCCGCCGACAACGACAGCGTCCTCGGCTACTGCACGATCGAGTACGGCAAGGGCACGGGCGACTATCCCGAGGTGCGCGGCGGCAACGTGCGCATCGTCGACTGTTCGCCGACCGTCTCGCACTGCCTGATTCGCTTCGGCTACTCACACAACGGCAACGCCAACGGCACGGGCGGCGCGATCTCCGTCGAGAACTCCAATGCGCTCATCGAGCACAACCAGTTCATCGACAATTTCGCCAACAGCGGTGGGGGTGTCATGGCCTCGGTCGGCTCGCCCACGATCCGCGGCAACCTCTTCCTGGACAACTACGCCTCCTACGCGGGCGGCGGCGCCTATCTCGGGGCTGGCACCTCGCCCCTGCTCGAATACAACATCTTCCTGCGCAACAGCGCCAGCGGCTGGGGCGGCGGAGCCATCAACTCCTGGACCAGCTACATCTACTACGGCACCTACGCCACCATCCGCAACAACCTCATCGCCCACAACAGCGCCAACAATGGCGGCGGGCTCTACTGCCGCTACGACAAGGCGGTCATCGTCAACAACACCATCGTCAACAACACGGCGACGAGCCAGGGCGGCGGCATCTACGCCCTCAACTATCCCCAGCAGGCGCCCGAGGTGCGCAACACCATCCTCTGGGGCAACGCTGCGCCGGGAGCCGATGAAATCTACCTGGAGTCGTCGACCGGCTCCGCCATCTCCGTCCGCTACAGTGATGTGACTGGCGGGTACGCTGGCGTGGGCAACATCAATGCGGATCCCGTCTTCAAGGACGCTGACGGGCCCGACGATCAGCCCGGCACGCTGGACGACGACTATTCGATCTTCGTCGGTTCGCCCTGCATTGACGCGGGCTCCAACCCGGCGCTGGGTCCGGATGTCGAATTCGATCTCGCCGGGCACGATCGCTATGTCGATGACCCGGACGCGCCCGACACGGGCGAGGGCGATCCGCCGCTCGTCGACATGGGCGCCTACGAGTACCAGGCGTGTCCCGGCGATCTCAACGGCGATGGCGTGCGCAACCAGGCGGACCTGGGCATCCTCCTCGCCGCGTACGGCCAGACCGGCGGCGGAGACATCGACGGCGACGGCGACACGGATCAGGCCGATCTCGGCGCCCTGCTCGGAGTATACGGCGAGACCTGCCTGCCGTCGTAATGGCTTCGCACGAGTCGGTGCTGCGCGCCTTGCGGTGAAGTGTCTTCTTCGCGCCGCACAGTCCGCTGTTACTTCTTCCGCCTCATCGTGCCTTCCATCGACACGAACGTCTGCCCGTCGCGCGTCTCGTAGACCCGCAGTTCGTGCACATCCTTGCGCGACATGTCGACGATGGTGCGCGTGAGGTAGACGTGACCGGTCGCGGGATCGCGATACGAACCGCGAAACGTCATTTCCTTGTTTTCAGGATCGTACGAGCCACGATCGGACCAGAGGCTGGTGGACATGTTGTCCATCCACACGCTGGTGTACAGGCCGTCGATGTTGTCGTAGCCGACATAGCCGATGGCGTGATACTCGCCGCCCATGCTGGTGGCGTCGATGGTCTCGCGAACGAAGCGCCCGCCGAGCACCCACTCGCGCGTGGCCGTCCCGGTCGACTCCATGGCGGGCATGTCGGGGTCCATCTTGATGTGAAAGGCGCCTTCCCAGGTGCCGATCATCGTGTCAAGCAGTTCGTGATGCTTGCCGGGCGTGCCGGCTTCCATCCAGGCGAGCATCGCCTCGTCCATTCCTTCCATGTCGGGCTGAGCAGGTGTTTCGGCGGGCTGGACTGCGAGTGCGGCCGTCTCAGCGGTGGGGCGCAGATCCAACTGACCGGCGGTGTAGGCAAGGCCGGCAACGGCGACGAGAAGCACGATGTTGCGCTGACGGTTCATGACGTGATCCTTTCCTGGAAGTGATTCGAAGCGGGCGGCGCGACGCGCAAGCCGCCCCGCTCATGTACTGCGAAACTATAACCCGAAGAAGTGCATGTGTAGAGAAACTCCGCAGTACGTAGTTTGCCCGTCGGTGAACGCCACCCCGCCATCAGCCGCTCCAACCGGCTCACCCATCTGATGTTACGATTGCGGAGACGAAACGCGGTTACACGACTTCCCAACCAATTGCCGGCGACGGTCGAGCCTCGCGGTCGCGCGCCGGCGCCCGGACGCCCAAGGAGAACCAACATGACGCCCGCAGTTCGCCCGCCGATTCGTCGCCCCGTCGCGTTTGCGAGCGTGTGCTTGTCGTTGTCCGCCGCCGTTGCGCAGTCTCCTCCCGGCGCGCCAGCCGCAGCGGCGGCGTGGGAGCCGCCCGCGCCGGCAGCAGTGATGACCCGGGACATGACCTGGCGCGATGAGAAGCGCGAGCGA
>CAZZPX010000209.1:0-6279 GCA_964655955.1 uncultured Phycisphaerales bacterium
GGGTCGAGGACGCGAGCAGGCCCTCGGCGCGACGGTCGCCGCTGTCGCTGACGCTGAAGGCGGCGCCGCTGGAACTGCCCGAGGAATAGGCGAGGCCGAAGCGCAGGGGGGTACCACCGGTGTTGTTGCCCACCTCGAGACGATACTCGCCGTCCGATGGGACGCTGAAGTAGATATGTTCGATGCTGTCATTAAGGGAGTCCGACTTCGCCACAACCAGATCATCGGAGAGGCGAACCAGGCGCAGATCGACATCAGCAAGATCGCGGACCGAGTAACTGTCGGGATCCCACGGGTCCTTACCGCTTCCAAAGTCGACATACCGGTCCCAGGCGAGCGTGGCGGTCACGAGCGAGCCGCGCACAAGTCGGCCAAGCTCCTGGTAGTGCGCTTCATGCGCTTCAAGCGTATTCGAGGTGACGCCGAACTGCGCGTTGTCGGGGTTGTACTGACGGATGGTCGCCAGGCCATTCAGCGCCCCCACGCCCATGGCGGTGTCGGCGGGCATCTTCGAGTCGCTTGCTGCGGCGCTGAGCGGCCAGGGGATCCCTTGCGGATGGGTCGTATTATACTTGTGCGGATCGCGCACGTGCTTGGAAGCACCATTGAGGATGGTCGCCTTGAGCACGCGATGGTCGAAGCGCCAGTCGTACCCCTGAGGCGCGTCATAGGCAGCGGCGCGCTGGCGCAGCAGGGCGGCGACCCCGGAGACGTGCGGCGCGGAGTAACTCGTGCCCGAGGTTTGATACTGCGATCTCGGCCGATTGGACTGCGGATCTCGCAGGTCCGTGTCCGAGTCGCCCCCCGCCATCATGATCAGCGAACCCGGGGCCACGATATCGGGCTTGTGGCGCCGCATCCCTTTGTCCGGCTCCTCCGTCGTTCCCCGCGCGGAGTAGTTCGCGACCTTTGTATAGTCTTCGGAAAGGAATGGACGGCGCGATCCGCGCCGGCTCGCCCCCAATGCTCCTACCGAGATGCCGTTGTAAATGTCGCCGGGGGCCTCGATCGTCTCGGTCTCAGCGCCGCGGTGGTTCCCCGCCGAGTTAATGTAGAGGATGTCTCTCGTGCGAGCGAAATAGTCGGCGAAAAGCGTGAGGTTACTGCTTCCGTCGCCGGCGCCACTGCCCCCAGCGCTGCGGTTAATGATGTGCACATCATTTGAATCGAACCAACTAAAGGCACGAAAGATGACGTCGCCCGACGACCAAAGTCTTGCGTTGTGCGCGACGCCGCGCAACGTGGGGTGCAGCCCGTCTCCGTCCGGATCCCAGGCAGCGCCGATCATGATGCTCGCGACGCCTGTCGCGTGATCGTCGACGCCTTCGTCGAAGTGTCTGGTGACGCGTCTTTTCAACATGGCATGTGTGGCACGGGCTTCACAGGGCTCGGTCTGTCCGATTCGCACGCCCGAGCCGTCCAGGCCGTACATGCGGGCGAGCTTCACGATGTCGACACGCGCGCCCTCCGGACCGGTGCTCTTGTCGAGCCCGAACGCGCTGCCCGCGAAGAGGATCAGCGCCGCGGCGCCCAGGTTCAGCCAGCAGCAGCGATTGCGAGCCGCGCCGCGCGCCTGATGTTCGGAGCCGCGGCTTACTTCGGGTGCGAATGGCAAGGGGACGCGCTTCATCCTGCATTCTCCTCTACGACCGGCACCACGCCGGCGAAGCGGGGCGGCGGGGACTGCATGTTCGCCAGCGAATACGCCCGCCGTCAACAAAAAACTAATTCGAACTTGACACGATCGGTCCATATCAGCCTAGAGAATCCCCTTGCGAGTGATGCGGATTCCGCGCGCGACAGCGCCGGCGCTGTGCCTGAGTCGCCTGCGGGTTGCTCCTGCATCACGACAGGCAGGTGCTTCGTCTGCGACGCATCAACAATGCCGCGGGGGCGAGGAGAGAGATCGTGGCGGGCGCGGGAATGAAGCGCCTGATATCCAGCGCGTTGAGATTGTCGTTGGCGTCGAGACCGATGGCGCCGGCCGCGGCGAAGACCCCGAACTCGCCGTTCAGTGCCGAATAGAAGATATCGCCGGGTCCGCCGCTTACCGAGAACGGCGAGAGCGAAAAGAGCACCTCATCGCCGGCGTTGGCGATGCCGTCCGGCATGCCGCCGGGTCCGATGTCGGACACGATGAGCGCATCAATCGCGTCCAGCGCAGTCAGGCCCAGCAGGGAATAGTCCGCATATTCCTGGAAGGAAAAGCCGCCCGCATCCGGCTCCATGTCGAAGCCGTCACTAGGATCCGCTGGCATGGACACGAAGATGTCGCTCGCGTCGAAAATGCCGGGGATGATCGAGGGAGAGTGCTCGCTGAGCGTAAAGAAGGCGGGCTTGTTGTGCATGCCGTCGCCGTCCTGGTCGACGCCGCGAGGATGCAGGACAGGGTCGTCGAACTCGAAGGCGTCGAGATCGTCCTCGCGGCCATCCTCGAGCAGCGAGCCTCTGATGGCCGGTGCCTGGAGGCCGAAGGCGCTTTCGTCAATCTCAAGATCATTCAGCTGGATGGCTGGATTGTCTTCAATGGAGGCGTACCAGCCGAACCGCGGCAATTCCTGCGTCTTGAAGATGTCGCCCGCCGCTTCGTTGCCGGGGTCGCCGCCGCCTGGATTCCTGGGAAAGAACTTATCGGGAATGTTGCCGCCCATCTGCGGATTGAGGCTCGATTCCGCGAGAACAGCGGTGTTGGGAAGCCCGACGGCATCGGGATCGACGGAGAAGAAGATGATGCTGGAGTCCTTGCGTCCGCCATCCGTCAGGCGCGAGCCGTCCGTGCCCCAGGAGAGGCCGGTGATCTCGTCGCCGCTCGTGAGTCCGAAGACGCCGGAATCGCTGCCAGGAGCAAGGACCGACATGGCTGCGGGCGGAGCGTTGTGCGGGCCAACGCGGCTGCGCGTGCCCAGCGCGCCGGAGAGCCGCTGCTGGTTGGTTCCGTTAGCGATGAAATCGCTGGCGGCTCCGCCGACGAAGACCTCGCCGCCGACCCGGAAGTTGCCCGGACCAGCCACGCCGAGCGCGTTAACATCGTTGGGATACTCATGGTCGTTAAACGGCGCGAGGAGACCCTCGACGCGATGGTCGTGGCCAGAATAGTCCATACCATCGCGCACGCTAAAGGCATGACCAATGGAACTACCCGCGGAGAACGCCAGGCCGTAGCGGGGCGCATCGCCGGAGTGATTGAAGACCTGAAGCGTATAGAAGTCGTCGGCGGGTACGTTGAAGTAGATGTGCTCGACATTGTCATTGAAACTGATCGATTCAGCGACGACGGTGCTGAAGCCGTCAGAACGGACGAGTTTCAGATCAAGATCCGCCAGATCCCGTGCGGTGTAGCTGCCGGGCAGTTCAGGATGAGCGGGATCGTCCAGCGTGACATCTCGCTCCCAGGTGAGCGTTGCGGTGACCAGCGAACCGCGCGTCTGGAAGCCGCCGACCGCCCAGGCGTCGGAACCGTTGGCGTCGATCTCATTGGAGCGAACACCGAGTTGCCGGTGCGTCGGATTATATTGGCGGATCGTCGCCATGCCGTTGAGAGCGCCAACGCCCATGGCGTCGTCGAGCGGTATGAACGCATTGGTGGCTGCGGGGGTCTTGACCCAGGGGCGATTACCGTTCTGCGGATCGACAACATGCTTGGAGGCGGCATTGAGAATCGTCGCCTTGAGAACACGTCGATCGAAGCGCCAGTCGTAGTTCCCTCCCGGCGGATCGTATGCCGCCGCCCGCTGGCGCAGCAGCGCCGCGGTGCCGGCGACGTGCGGCGCCGCGAAGCTCGTACCGCTGGCGACGTACTCGTCGTCGTTGGCGTCGCCGCCCGCCATGTTGATCAGCGATCCCGGCGCGACGATGTCGGGCTTGTGTCGCCCATCCCGAGTCGGGCCTCGTGAGGAGTAGTTTGCGACCCGCCAGTAGTCCGTCGAGTTCGCGCCGCCGGAATCGGCACCTAAGGCGCCGACGGTGATGCCGTTATAGGCATCGCCGGGGATGGTTATCGTCTGGTTACCCATCGCGCCATCGTTGCCTGCCGATTTGACAAAGAGCACGTTGTTGGCTCGGACCATCTGGTCAACAAAGAGGGTATGAACTCCGTTGCCGTTGCCGTTGCTACCGATTCCGAAGCTCGCGTTGATGATGTGGACGTTGTGGGAGTTGAGCCAGTTGAAGTCGGCGAAGTACGGAGCGGCCGTGCTCCACAGGTTGGCGTTGTGCGCGACGCCTCTTATCTCCGGCGTTGGACCGGGCGGATCCCAGGCGGCGCCAATCATGATGCTGGCCACTCCAGTCGCGTGATCGGAGGGACCGGCCTGATTGTGCCTGGTCACTCGGCCATTGAGCATCGCGTGAGTGTGGCGCGGTTCTGCATCTTCCGTTTGTCCGATGCGCACGCCCGTGCCGTCCAGTCCGAACATACGAGCGTTCTTCACGATGTCGATCCGCGCGCCCTGGGGCCCGGTGCTCCTGTCAAGACCGAGCGACGATCCCGCTGCAAGCACGAGCGCCGCCGCGCCCGCTGTGAATCGCAATGATCCGGACCACTTGCACGTGAAGCTGCAGCGACAAATCGGTTCGCTTGCCGCGACCGCCTCCTCAGATGACTTGCTGTCCATTTGCGCTTCCTTCTCTGCTGGTTGCGGAAGCAGTCGCGAGTATCGCGAGGCGCGCAGCGAAAGCCCGCGCCGACGGCTGCTTCCCTGTGGAGTGATTGCCTGGATTGGTGCGCTCGGCAGACAGGGCGAAGCGCGAACTTCAAAGTCGCTGCCGCGTGTGCATGCACGCAACACGATGGTCGCCGCCCGAAGCAGGCGTGCGTCACGGCACTTATAGGGCTACTGCAATTCCGCCGGTTCGTCAAGTAATAATCTGGCGATTATTGAATGAATTGATGTGGCGTGCCTTTCGTGCTGGGAAGCGATAAGGGTCACGGGTATCTGAATAGGCGGTTGAGGACCGGGACGACAGGCAGCGTCATTGCAGTGCGATGCGCATGAACACCCGCCCCGCAGAATACGGCGGCCTCACGCGTGCGACAAAAAGACCTCCGCCTCGATCTCCACCGAGCGCAGCGTCAGGCGTATGTCGAGCAGGAAGAAGACGACGCCCGCGATCACGCAGACGAGGCTCGCCACGAAGACCAGGCTCGAAAGCATCGACAGGTCAAGCTGAAAGAGCAGCGACGCGAAGAGGATCAGGATCAGCAGACTCACGAGAAAGATCGCGATCGAGATCAGCAGGATCGCCCGCTGCAGCAGCACGCAGCGGCGATGCAGGATGTCGATCTGCCGGCGATGACTCTGCCGCTCCGCCTGCGGCGTGGTGTGCGTAATGTGCGCGAGTTGGCGGATGCGATCGATCGGCCGGGCCAGGCGATTCGTCATAGAGAGCAGGAGCAACCCCAGGGCCGAGATGAGCACGCAGGGCGCGATCGAGGCATTAAGTACATCGATGAGGTGGTTCATGGTGGTGTGCGCCTGTCATGAGAAAAGCCCCGCGAGCCTGCCTCGACTTCCAGTGGGGGCGGGCTCGCGGGGCCTGAGTGTATCAGGGGCGTACGGTGCTCAGCTCTTCGGCGCCGACCACGTCTGCTTGAAGTCGCCGATCGCCTTCTTCAGCTTCTCGCGCACATCATCCGTCAGCGCCTTGCGCTCATCGAGCGCATCCCAGGCGCTCTTGCCCGGGCCGTGCATGTAGTCGAGCAGCCCCTTCTCGAAGTCGAGCACATGCTCGGGCTTGACGCTGTCGAGGAACCCCTGCGTGCCCGCGAAGATCGAGATCACCTGGTCGGTCACGTGATACGGCACGTACTGCGGTTGCAGGAGCAACTGCACCATGCGCTCGCCGCGGTCGAGCTGCGCCTGCGTCGCCTTGTCCAGTTCCGTCCCGAGCTGCGCGAAGGCTTCCAGTTCGCGGTACGCCGCGAGATCGAGTCGCAAGGTGCCGGCGATCTGCTTCATCGCCTTCACCTGGGCGTTGCTGCCCACGCGCGACACCGAGATGCCCACGTTCACCGCGGGTCGGATGCCGGCGAAGAACAGCTCCGGCTCGAGGTAGATCTGGCCGTCCGTGATCGAAATCACGTTGGTCGGGATGTACGCGGAGACGTCGCCTTCCTGCGTCTCGATGATGGGCAGCGCCGTCAGCGAGCCCGCGCCATTCTCGTTCGAGAGCTTCGTCGCGCGCTCGAGCAGGCGGCTGTGCAAGTAGAAGACGTCGCCGGGATACGCCTCGCGTCCCGGGGGCCGACGCAGCAGCAGCGAGAGCTGGCGGTACGCCACG
>CAZZPX010000210.1:0-6253 GCA_964655955.1 uncultured Phycisphaerales bacterium
AAGGGCGGCCGGCGGTCGCGTGGACCTCGTGTCCCTTGCGGTGCGACTCGGCGGCGAAGGTGTCCTGGTCCGCGCGCGAGATGTTGTACTTCTGGGCGCTGTAGTCCGCGAGGTTGCCCATGGCGACGTCGTTGAAGCCGCAGTGCAGGCCGTCCTTGCGCATGTGGTCGATGGCGGGCGTGTCGCCGAACTTCATCCCGCGCGCCTGGATCATGTGGGGCGCGAGGGACATGCTCTCCATGCCGCCGGCGAGGACGCAGTGAGTGTCGCCCGCCTTGATCGACTGCGCCGCCAGCATCGCCGCCTTGAGCGAACTGCCGCACACCTTGTTCACCGCGTAGGCGACGAGATCGTCGCCGAGCCCCGCGCCCAGCCCCGCCTGCCGCGCCGGGTTCTGGCCGAGGTTCGCCTGCAGGACGCAGCCCATGACCAGTTCATCGACGTGGTTCTTGATCGCGGGGACGTCGCTGAGGACCGCTTCGAGCGCGATCGAGCCGAGCTTCGTGGCGGGAACGCGTGACAGCCCGCCGAGCAGGCGACCGATGGGCGTGCGTCGAGCGGCGACGATGACGGGCGTGTTGGCGGGCATGGCGGAATCCTCCTGGATCGAGGGTGTAGTTGTGCCGTGGTGCCCCTGCTGCTCGTGGTGCGAATGACGTGACCGCAGCGCGGGACGGGCCGCTCAGCATAGCGGACAGTGAAGTTTTCTGCCTCCTCACCGGCCTCTCATGCGGGGTGCGGAGCGCGGCCACTGCAGGCGCGATTCGGGGGGCTTACCCGCCCCCGCCGAACCTCCCGTCCGCCGTGTCCAGTATGATGGCCGCGTCACATGACCTTGCCACGGGCCCGGCCCGGGAAGGCGGCGGAGAGAATGCCCAGATCAACCTCGATTCCGGTCGTCGCCCAGGGACGCGACGGCATGCAGGCCGGCCGAACCGCGATCTGTTCGCTCGATGAGGACAGGCTGCTCTACCGCGGCTATGAGATCCGCGATCTGCTCCAGAACGCCACCTTCTCCGAAGTGGCGCATCTGCTGCTCATCGGCCACAAGCCAAGCCGGCAGGAACTCGCCGAGTTCCGCGCCGAACTGGTCGACCTGCGGCCTCTGCCGGCGAGCGTGAAAGAGCTCTTGCGGCAGATTGCGCTGGACGGCGACCCCATGGACGTGCTGCGGACCGCGGTCAGCTACATGGGCGTGCAGGACGACGCCGTCGACGTGAGCGATCGCGAGGCGACGCTGCGCATCGCCACGATGCTGGTCGCCCGCATTCCCACGATCATCGGCTTCATCCAGGCGATGCGCGACGGGCGCGATCCCGTCGAGCCCAATCCCAAACTGGATCACCCGGCGAACCTGCTCTGGTGCCTGACCGGCGAGAAGCCCAGCGACCTCTTCGCGCGCGTTCTCGACATCAGCCTGATCCTCTACGCGGAGCACGGCTTCAACGCCTCGACCTTCGCCGCGCTCGTCGTGGCGGGGACGAAGAGCGATCCCTACTCCGCGGTTTGCGCCGCCCTCGGGGCGCTCAAGGGCACGCTGCACGGCGGGGCCAACGCCGCCTCCGTCGAGATGCTCACACAGATCGGCTCAGCAGCGCACGTCGAGGAGTTTCTCGAAGAGCGCTTCGAACGCAACGAGGTCGTCGCGGGCTTCGGGCATCGCGTGCTGCAGAACGGCGACCTGCGCGTGCCGCTCCTGCTCGAGTGGGGCCGCAAGATCGCCGAGCGCGTGGGGCCCGACGCGCTCAAGTGGTTCGAGATCGCCGACCACGTGCAGCATGTCATGCTCAAGCGCACCGGGCTGCACGCCAATGCGGACCTGGCGTGCGGACTGACCTATTCGGTGATGGGGATTCCGCCGGCCCTGTTCACGCCGATCTTCGCCGCCGGGCACGTCGCCGGCTGGTGCGCCCACATCATGGAGCAGCACGCCTCGGACCGCCTGATCCGGCCGCTCAGCGAATACACTGGCGAGCGGTTGCGCTCGTGGACGAGCGACTGAAAGGGCACAAAACCGCCTGAAAAAGGGGGCTGATTGACCCGGACAGGGTGCTCCGGATTCGCTACGCTTTGCGGACCGGGGCGTATGTGTTCGGCCGCCGCCCGTCAGATCTGCAGGCAGTCGCTTCGCAGGAGGATCGCCGCATGGATCCGCAGCGCATCGACACCAGGCGCGAGGGTCGGGTGGGGATCGCTGTCATCAACCGCCCATCGGCCCGCAACGCCCTGTCGCGACGCCTGGTTGCGGATCTCGCGGACGCCCTGCTCGCCTTTGACCGTGATGAGCAAATCCGCGTCATGCTGGTGCATGGCGACGAGCGCGCTTTTTCCGCCGGCGCTGACATCAGCGAGATGCAGGGGTCGAATGCGATCGACTGGCACCGTGACGATCCGCTGGGTGTGTGGGATCGGCTCCTCGCCGTCCGCAAGCCGATCGTGGCGGCGGTGACGGGTTTCGCGCTGGGCGGCGGCTGCGAACTGGCCATGATGTGCGACCTCGTCATCGCCGGCGCGTCGGCGCGCTTCGGCCAGCCGGAGATCAAGGTCGGCATCATTCCCGGAGCGGGGGGGACGCAGCGCCTGGTTCGCGCCGTGGGCAAGGCGCTGGCGATGGACATGATCCTCACCGGGCGCACGATCGACGCGGAGCAGGCGCAGCGGGCCGGCCTGGTGAGCCGCGTCGTGCCGGATGACACCTGCATCGCCGCCGCCCTGCACGCGGCGCAGGAGATGGCGCAACTCTCGCCCGTTGCCCTGCGCATCGCCAAGGAGGCGGTTCTCAAGGCGCACGAAACGGCGCTGAGCGTCGGCCTGCGCGAGGAGCGCACGCTGTTTCACCTCCTCTGCGCCTCGCGCGACCACGACGAGGGCATCGCGGCGTTCCTGGAGAAGCGTCAGCCCGAATTTAAAGGCGAATGACCAGTGAATGATGACGAATGCCTGAGAGGAAGGGCCGCGGCTTACGAGTTGTCAGGCATCAGTCATTCGGTATGAGACATTTCCTCCGAAAGGACGGTTGCACATGATTCGATTCGGTTCCGGGAATTTACGCATTCCACGCTTCGAGAAGCCCGTCTTCGCGGTGGCCGGGGGGCTCACCGACTTTCGTAAACGCTACCCGGAGAAGAACGCGCCCGAACTTGTCATGGAGGCCACGAAGATGGCCTTCGAGGAGAACGATCTCAAGGTTTCGCCGGAGGAGTTGCGCCGGAAAGTGAACTGGTGCGTCTATTCGCAGTTCGCCGATCACTTCGGCGATCAGCTTCTCGCGGCGGCGAAGATGCACGACTACCTCGGCTTCGACCCGCTGGGCAACATCGAGGTGAAGACCGGCGGCGCGACGGGCGGCTCTTCCATCCTCGCCGGCTGCCAGGCCGTCGCCTCCGGCTACGCCGACTGCGTCCCCGTCATCGGCTGGGAGCGCATGGATGAAGTCTCGACGAAAGTCGGCAACAGCTACATCGCCTCCGCCGCCTGCAAGGACTTCGAGAGCGAACTGGGCTGGATGTACGCTGCCTACTACGCCCTCATGGCCCAGCGTTACCAATATGAAAACGAGGTGCCGCACGAAACGCTGGCGAAGATCGCGGTGAAGAACCACGAGTACGCCTACTACTCCCCGTACTCGCAGAACCCGGGCAAGTACACGGTCGAGGATATTCTCAAGAACGACATCGTCTCCAGCCCCCTCACCTTCCTCGAATGCTGCGTCATGTCCGTGGGAGCGGCGACGCTGCTCCTCTGCGATGAGAAGACCGCTTTCGAACTCTGCGACAACCCCGTGCAGATCACCGCCTGCTGCGGCGGCACGCACACGCTGCGCACCGCCGACCGGCGCGACATGGAAATCCTGCTTCTTCCCAACGAAACGCCCGACACCTACAAGGACTTCCGCACCAAGCGGCGCAAGGACTGGCCGGGCTTCAGTTCGTTCCTCGCGGCCCGTATGGCGGCGTATCTCGCCTATAACATGGCAGGCATCAAGGATCCCGTCGAGGATTTGGACGTGCTGGAGACGCACGACGCCTTCACCATCAGCGACATCCAGACTTACGAGGACATCGGCCTGCGGCCGTACGGCCGGGGTCGTGAATTCGTCGAATCCGGTGACTGCTACATGGATGGGCGCCTGCCCACGAACCCGTCTGGCGGGCTGATCGGCTCGATGCACGCCGTCGGCGCCACGGGCATCTTCCAGCTCGTCGAAGTCCTCTGGCAACTGCAGGGCAAGTACGACAAGTACCACGAGCCGGAGGAACGCTGGCAGCGCTACGGCAAGAAGAAGCCCAAGGACTGGCAGAGCCTGCAAGTCAAGAACGCCCGCCGCGGCTGCGCCATCTCGCACGCCGGCACGGGCAGCCACGTCACCTGCACGATCATGGAAAGGGCGTGAACCATGGCGGTGAAACTGGACGGCACAGTCGCCGAGATCATCAGCAAGAACCCGCTGGTCATCAGGAACCCGAAGACCTGGCACCACATCCACACCTACGGCGGGTGGAGCAAGTTCTTCCAGGGGCTGCGCGAGAAGAAGCTGCTCGCCACGCGCTGCCCGAATCCCAACTGCTCGGAGAAGCGCCTCTTTCTCCCGCCGCGCGCCGACTGCGTCGACTGCTGGGCGCGCACGGAGTGGGTCGAGGCCCCGCAGGAGGGCACGATCTACACCTATTCTGAGATCACCTATCCCGGCGAACTCTTCCGCGCCGAGGCGCCTGTCTATCTCATCAGCGTCGAGATCGAAGGCGTGTGCACCAAACTCATGAGCTATCTGTGGAAGGGCGAACCGGAGTTCGGCCTGCCGGTCAAGGCGAAATTCCTCACCAAGAACCCCACGAACACGATCCTGGATCTCTGCTGGGTGCCTGCGTAGGACACGCCTTGTGAGAGAGCAGAGCCTCGGGACCTTGCTGCGGCGATGCTGCAGCAGCCGGGTCCCGGGGCTTCATGTTGCGCGGCATTTCAGTCGGCGAACTCGGGGAAGAGTTCGATCGTCTTGGCGACAAGCTCCTTGACCGCTTCGGTGGACTGGTTCATCAGGGCCATCTCGTTCTCGTCCAGATCGATGTCGATGACCCGCTCGACCCCGCCGCCGCCCAGCATCGCGGGCACGCCGACGAAGTACCCGCCCACGTTGTACGAGCGTTCGCAGTAGGCTGCGCACGGAAGGATGCGCTTCTTGTCGCGGATGATCGCCTCAGCCATCTCGACCGTTCCCGCGGCGGGCGCGTAGAAGGCGCTGGCGCCCATGAGTTTGACGATCTCCCCGCCGCCGTACTTGGCCCGCTCGACGCAGGCCTGGATCTTCTCGTCGGACAGGAGTTCCTGGACTGGAATGCCGTGCACGGAGGTGTAGCGCGGGAGGGGCACCATGGTGTCGCCGTGCCCGCCCAGGAGCAGCGCCTGCACGTCCTCGACCGAGCAGCCGATCTCCTGCGCGATGAAGGTGCGGTAGCGGGCGGTGTCAAGCACGCCCGCCTGCCCGACCACGCGATGCGTGGGAAACCCGGTCGTCTTCCAGCAGGCGAAGACCATCGCATCCAGCGGATTGGAGACGACGATGACGATCGAGTTGGGCGCGTACCTGCGGACCTGCTCGCTCACGTCCTTGACGATCTTCACGTTGGTGGTGAGCAGATCGTCGCGGCTCATGCCCGGCTTGCGCGGCAGGCCGGCGGTGATGATCACCACGTTCGCATCGGTGATGTCCTTGTAGTCCGACGTGCCGATGATGCGCGAGTCGTGCCGCCGGATGGTGCAGGCGGCGAGCATGTCGAGGGCCTTGCCCTGGGCGACCCCCTCCTTGTCGGGAATCTCCACCAGGATGATGTCCCCCAGTTCCATGGCGGCGGCGCGGTAGGCACAGGTGGCGCCGACAGTGCCTGCACCGATGATGGCGATCTTGTGTCGCTTGAGCATTGGTTGTTCTCCCTCTGGCATGCGTGGCTCGCTCCAGTTCTGGCCGCGTATGGTAACGAGCGGCCCGCGGCGATGCGACCGAGATTCCTCTCGCCAATTCGGAGATTGCGGGGCCGGGATCGACCCTGGCAACGTGCCAGTGCGGCCGAACCAGCAGGTGGGGCACGGCCGGATCGCTGCACCCTGCCGCCCGGCGAGGAGACACGGCCCAGCCGCGCTGCTGCGGATGGCTCGCCGACCCGCAGCCTCGGAGTGCGGCTGCCGGCGCCGGGGGCCCCTCTGCGATGCTCCGGGTGGATCGGCTCGAGATTCGCCTGCGGGTGCAAATCCGGAATAC
>CAZZPX010000211.1:0-6154 GCA_964655955.1 uncultured Phycisphaerales bacterium
GATGAGGCTGAACCGCGTCACTGCTGGCGCAGGATTACGAGAAGGTATTTAGCGATCGGCGGCTGTAGAAAGCGGGCGAACGGACTCGAACCGTCAACATCCAGCTTGGGAGGCTGACTGAGAGCGCGTTGACGTCTCTCTCGGCAGTATCCATGCACATCGCCCAGTCGCTCTGCCTCGCCTTCTACTCGCAACGTGTACACGCAGTCGCTCAGGCCGAGCGGGCGGGTGACAGGGGATGACTCTCGGCGTGCCGGAGCATGAGAGAGGCGCTGCCGATTCCGGCAGCGCCTGGAGTGTCCGAGGAGCAAGCAGTCGATCGGGCGCTTACGTTCCGCAGCCGTAGTCGGCGAGGAGGATGCCGAGGTCGGACTGGTCCGTGTCGCCGTCGCCGTCGAGATCGCCATCACCGCCCAGGTTGTAGGCAGCGAGGAGGATGCCCAGGTCGGACTGATCGGTGTCGCCATCGCCATCGAGGTCACCGTCGCAGGCGGAGGGGCAGTTGAAGTTGCACACCAACGACATGGCGTCGAAGTACACCGGCGAGGCGGCGTTCGCAAATAGGTCGACGGCGGCGATCTCCAGCACCGCGTTGGGTTCGTCTCTCGTCCACGTATGGGTGCTCAGCAGCTGGCCGTCGTAATAGATCTCGCGGTAGTCGTTGTCAAGGTCGATCTCGATCAAGATCTCCGCCCACTGATTGTAGACGATCGGCAGCGACGCGCCGGACACGAAGTCGTCGCTCACCTGGCTCGTGCTGCTGTCGAACGGGAGTTGGATGCTCCATTCCTTATCGGCATCGGCAACGTCGTCGCCGTATACGTTCAGAAGGATGAAGTACGTGGTGCCGGCGAGATCCGATGGAACGTACATATATGCGGTGTACGTCCACTGGCCGCTGGTAGCGCCGCTGTATTCGTGCACCAGGTCGCTGTCGGCGGCGATCTCGACGGAGTTCGGCGGGTCGCCAAAGGGATCGTTGGTGACGTACGCTGTCCAGGCGGGGTCGTTATTCCATCCCTTCCACCCGTTTACGCCGTGCAGGTTCTGCCCATTGTCATAGGTGTCAAAGTGGTCGGACCAATCAGCCATCGTCGCCCCGGATGCCATCGCGAGGACTGCAGCCACGGTAATCCAGTGTCTCATAGCGTCTCTCCCATTGCCAAGGTCTCAGACACGGGCCGGGCGACCGTTGTCCGACCCGACGAGCGGCAGGATTTCGGAGTTGCGCTGGCGGGGGCGTGCGACGGGTTGCAGCGTCCCTTTGAACCCGATCTGCCGCTGCACTCTCATCAACTTACACAGATGTTTCGCCTCGGCAATGCAAATCTTCTCGTTTTGTTGACTTCGCTGCGGGCAGGCCAGTTCTTGTACCAGCTTCTTTAGTAGTCCAGACGCGTGTGCGCTTGTGCCCGAAGCTGTACCGGTTCGTTCTTGAGCTTCATCCGGCCAGGCGAGCCGGGCCGGGTGAAGCAGCGATCAGCAAGAACGTCAGTGGTCGGAGCGCGTTTCGCGTCAAACCGGTTCCACTCAGTTCAACAGGAACGCGCGCAACGACAACGCACTCTCCGATGAAGAAGAGCGAATCTTGCCCGAGAAGCACAGGAGTCTTTCAACACCGCGGGACTCGATTCGCCACGCTTCTCAGAAGCGGGCGAACGGACTCGAACCGTCAACATCCATCTTGGAAGCCTGGCGCTCTACCGCTGAGCTACGCCCGCAGGGCTTGCCGAGTAGAGCCGGGCGACCGCCGCCTGTCCGCCCGATGAGACACGGCGCAAAAGAGAAAGGAGAGCCGCCGATGATCGGCGACTCTCCGCTTGATTTCACGCGGCAATCACGGCCGCAGTGTTAGCGCTTCAGAACAGGCCGAGTTACCCGGCCGGCGGGCTTGCGCACCGCGGGGGCGGAGGGCGTCTCGATCTGCGGCGCCTGCTCGAGCAGGCTCTTGTCGAACCAGTCAGGCAGCGGCGGGGCGGCCCGCATATCGAGCGCTGAGATGGAGTTCGACAGCACCAGGTAGGCCCAGGTGGGGTTGTGGATGCCCAGACTGCTGTCGTTGTGGATGAGGGCGTAGTTCCAGCCCGCCTTCGCCAGATTCGGGTCTGCGAGGTTGTAGATCTCGCCCAACTCGGTATCGCCGTCCAGGACGACGACAGCGTTGAGCGTGATGTGCTCGTAGTGCACGCCGTCGATGACAACATCGATGGCCTGGCGGCCGTGGCTCTCGGTCAGGTGGATTTCCTCAATCTCGCCCGGCTCGGTGATGAGGTACTGGCCGCCGAGGTCGACGGTGTAGCCCAGGTTCACCTGCTCATCGATGAAGGCGATCATCTCCGCGCCGATCACGTCGGCGAGGATGTGCAGCGTGTCTTCCACACCCTGCTGGATGGAGTCCGCGTCGTAGCCGTTGTGGCAGTCGGCGCAGATGTCCTTGCCCGCAAAGAAGGTGTGGTTGGTGCCGCCAAGATTGTAGCTGAGCTGATCGGGCGGCGGGGTCGAGTGCATGTGGCACTTGACGCAGGAGTCACTGAGGAACGAGTGGTTGGCGCGGATGCCGATGGGCACGTTGTAGGCGTTCTGCCCCATCATGACGTCCGCCTGCGTCGGGCCGTGCGGAGCGCGGGCGATGTCACCGGTGCCGTAGATGTCGTCGAAGACGTCGTCATTGCGCAGCCCGCGACGGGAATTGTGGCAGGTGACGCAGAGCGCACCGTTGCCCACGCCGTACGCCGTGAAGCCGGCCATGAGCGGCGGGGAGGTGCCCGTGATGCGCATGTCCGCATCGGTGGCATCGCCGGAGACGGTGCCCACATCGTGCGGGTCGTGGCAGGCGACGCAGGTCATCGGGTGCGCCTCGTCTTCGGTCCAGGTCACTTCGATCGGCGTGCTCGGATGACCGGGCTCATCGCCGTCGAGCCATGCCAGGAAGCCGTTGCCGGTGTGGCACTTGGCGCAGGTGCTGCTCTGGCTCTCTTAGATCGCCAGAGCGTAGTTGGAGTGACTGCTGAGCTGCCACTGCTGATAACGACCATGGCGAGCGGGCTCGCCGTGGCACGTCGCGCAGCCGTCGGACGACAGCGTGATCCGCGGCTCGAGGTCGCGGTGCGAGGGGATGGTGCTGCCCTGGTTGCTGTACTGCGGACCGTGGCAGTTCTCGCACTGGATGTTGCCCATGCGAGCCGTCTGGGGGTAGTTGGCCAGCATCGTCGTCCAGTTATCACCCGGGTTGTTGAGCAGGCCGGAACCCAGGAAGTCCTGGTAGTCGGGCTGATCGTCAAAGCCCCAGTTCTGCACTTCCGGATTCATGCCGACGGTGTGGCACGGGAAGCAACTGGGACCGTAGTGGGTGTTCGTGTTGAGGCTGTCCTTGAAGATGTTGGCGTGGCCGGTCGTGCGCCATTCGGCAAACTTGTCGCCGCTCAGCAGGTTGCTGTGGCAGTTGGTGCAGCTCGAGTTCGCGATCGGGAGTCCGTCAGCGTCCTGCCCGACGATCACGCCGCGCCAGGTGCCGACAAAGACCGTGAAGCTGACCACCTCGCCGCTCGCCAGATCGGTCACGGAAACTTCATACTCACCGTGCCAGTCAGGCGTGAACTCGGGGCTCTGCGCCATGGGATCGTCGAGTTCCGCAATCGAGAATGACGGCGCGATGAGCTGCCAGTCGTAGCTCGCCTGCTCCTTGCCATGCAGAAGGACGGGCACGCCCTGCGGCACGGTCTTAATGCCGGCCGTGGGCGACCAGGGCAGGTGCGTGTGCACCTCGGCCGCGGCGTCGTAGACGCCGGACGTCGTGGTGACCATCACGTCGAACTCGAGAACCGCAGCGTGCTCCAGCGTCCAGGGGCTGGTGCCGACCACATGGAAGCGATCCTGCAGGCCGCCGGGGAAGTCATCGGGGGGCGGGGGCACGTTGGGGGGCAGATCGCTCGGATCGATCGGGGGCTCCGCGAGCAGATGAATGAGCTCCGCCTTGTAATCGACGCGGCTGCCCAGGTCGACCTCCGTCATTTGCGCCATGGGATCGGCGATGAACGCCTCGACACCATGTGTCTGCTCCCAGGCGAAACCGAGAATCTCCGAGCCGTCCAGCACGATCACATTCGCCGTCACCGCAATGGTGGCTCCCGGTTCGGCATCGCCGTCGACCATCGTCTTGACGATGACCGGCGCGACGGGGTCGAGCGCCGCGTCAAGCGTGAGCGGCGTGTCAGGGAAGAGAATGATCGAGAAGTCTTCGGCGTTGAAGTAGTTTGCCTCCACGGTCACGTCGTAGAGACCGGAGGGCAGCATGTCTTCGTAGTAGCCCGTGTCATCGGTGACGATCACGTAGGGACCGGCCAGGACTTCCGCGCCAACGATCGGCTCGGCCGTCCAGGCGTTGGTGACCGTGCCTGAGAGCGTGCTGAGAGACAGGTTGGGGTCGTACTTCCCGCCGGTCGTGACCTCGACGAAGCCCGGCTCGCCGGACGACTTGCCGCCGCCCAGGATATTGCCGTCGGCCTGACCGCTGGAATTCTGTTGGCCAAGGTTGCCCACCGGAGCGCCCTGGCTGTTCTGGTTGCCGCCGGCGAACGGGGCGCCCGCGACGACCAGCGTGTAATTGCCCGCAGCCGGGACGTAGTAGCCGTCGATTTCCGCGAAGTGGCGGCCTTCGAGCAGCGTGGCGCCCAGGTCGAGTTGCGTGCCGTTGGCGTCGAGGATGGCGAGTTCCGGCGTCAGTCCGTAGGCACGGACGTAGACGTCGACAGCGGTGTCCGGAGGTGCGTTGAAGGTGGCATAGACGGTGCCTCCGTCCGTGCCGAGGTCGCCCTGGAAGGCATCTCCAAGATGGATGAAGATGGTTCCGCCGTCGCCGACGTCAGCGTCGGCGAAGACTGGCGCCCCTGCAGTGACGGCCGTCAAGCAGAGTGCGAGAAAAGCGCCTTTCATGTGGTTGTACTCCTTGCTGGCAGCGATGCGATGAGACGTTCTCAGACGGTGCCGCACGCCTTGTCCCGGCGAACGCGAGACGGATGAGATTCAGGGTGCGGGCCGATCTCCGGCGAACCCGAGTCGGATCGGCCGAGCCGCGTGCCCCAAAAGGGCAGCGAGGCCGAACCAGAGAAGGTCGCCGCGGGATCAATGTGCTCTGTGGTTGTTCGGTCGACCTCCTTCCTCGACGCCGGCGGGGCGGCCCGGGTTGCACAAACATCGACCGCTCCCGAGGTCGGAGCCGTCGATATGAGACACTCCGGTTGCAAATACAGGGCCAGACCAGGAGAAACCGATCCGGTTTTGCGATTGGGGCGAATTGCCCCGTTGCGCTCGCGCCGGGCAGCCGGCCGGGGACGTTTGTTCTCGCCCAACGCCCCATCTTCATCTAGGAGATCCCACGCCTGAGAAGCGGCAGAATTCGCGCTTCCCGCAGCCGGGACTTCGCCACTTTGGGGGATTCTCTCCCCCCAACATCGCACATCGATCAAGCGACCCCCCAAACAGGGGGATCCCGGGACGACTCCAGCGTGGTCGAATTCCACGCAGCTCTGCAGCAGTCCGTGTGATGGTAATCCCAAGCCGGGGGACGAGCCGGAGCCCCGGTCAGTCTCTCAGTGGTCTCGACGAAAAGCGGGCGACCGGGCTCGAACCGGCAACATTCAGCTTGGAAGGCTGACGCTCTACCAATTGAGCTACGCCCGCAAGGTGCGTCTGAGTATAGCGACGGCATCGGCGGGGGCCAGCGATTGACCGCCGGCAGCGATCGCGGTGACCCGCCTCTCCCGCGCCTCAGACCTCCATCACCTCGGTCGTCTTCCCCGCGACCAGGTCATCCACTTCCTTCTCGTACTTGTGCGTCAGTTCCAGCACATCGTCCTTGAATCCCTTCAACGCATCCTCGGACATCCCCTCGATGTGCTCCTTCTCCGCCTGGTCGAGGTGCTTGTTGGCGTCGCGGCGAGCGTTGCGGATCGCCACTTTCGCCCCTTCGCCCATCTCCTTGATCTTGGCGACAAGCTGCTTGCGGCGATCGCCGGAGAGCGGCGGGATGTTGATGCGGATTGTCTTGCCGTCCGACTGGGGATTGAGCCCCAGATCCGCCGACTGGATCGCCTTGCTGATGGCGCTGATCGAGCTGGGGTCGAACGGCTTGAGGAGGATCTGCGTGGGCTCCGGC
>CAZZPX010000212.1:0-6110 GCA_964655955.1 uncultured Phycisphaerales bacterium
TGCCGGGCCAGTCGGGGGCGGAGAGGCCGGCATCCGCGGCGGTGACGAGTCCGCCGGCGGTGAGGAGCAGCCCCGTGGCGATGACGGCGGTCCAGGCGAAGCGGGCGGTCCAGTTCACCGGTCGCGCGGTCGCGCGCGACGGGAACAGGCGCGCCGGCGCCGCGCCGAGGAGCATGAGCACCACGCAGCCGATGTAGAACGCGGGCAGCCACAACACCGCGTCGTGCCGGGCCTGCGCCGATTCGCCGAGCAGGCTGCCGAGGATCAGCAGGTTGAGCGTGGCGCAGAGCAGAGCGGCGAGGAGCAGGTGACGCAGCGACAGAGCGTGCGAGCGGCTGGCGCTGAAGCCGCCCGCGACAAGTGCGAGAAGGATGCCGATGCCGATGAGCCAGGACGGCGCCATGATGATGGGCAGTCGTCCCAGGTAGCCGACGGTCCACATGGCGACGGTCGTGCCGAAGCCGAGCGCGAGCACGGCCCCGGCCTGCGGCGAGCCCGGCCCAGACGAGTCGTGTGTCGTCAATGCGGGGGTGTCGGTGGCGGCGGTGTGGTCCGGGGGTGGACTGGTCATGCCTGCATCCTGCACATGTGGAAGGTCGGAGAGGAAGGGGAGTATACGCCTGGCCGCGGGGCAGCCCAAACGTGCGCGCCACACCCGCGTCGCTTGTCCGAGGCGCGCCGCGTTCATACGATGCGATCCACCCGCATTAGTGAAGTTGCACCAAGCCCGCGCCGCCGACGCCGTCGCGCCTGGCGAGCGGGCAAGCGAAAGGTAGCCGATGACACGGGCAGCGCCCCGCGACATCAATCTCGCAGCCTCGAGGGAGGCGGCGGCGCGCCCCGGTCTGCTCGCGCTGTATCTGACGCTGGCCAAGGCGCGCCTGAGCACGATGGTGGTGCTCACCGCCGGGGCCGGCTTTCTGCTGGGCAGCAGCGGCTCGACGCACTGGCCGGGACTGTGCTGGACGCTGCTGGGGACTTGGCTGGCGGCGGCGAGCGCGGCGACGCTCAATCAGGCTGTCGAAACCAGGCGCGATGCGCTGATGCACCGGACGCGGACGAGACCGCTGCCGGCGGGCCATATCTCACTTCGGCATGCCCTGATCTGGGGGGCGGGGCTCGGCGTGATGGGCGTGGCGCTGCTGGCGCTGCTGGTGAATCCGCTGACCGCAGCGCTCGGGGCGGCGAACATCCTCATCTATCTGCTGATCTATACGCCCCTCAAGACGCGCAGCACGCTCAACACGCTGGTCGGCGCGGTGTGCGGAGCAATACCCCCCGTAATGGGGTGGGTAGCAGCGACCGGCTCGCTGGGCAGCGGCGGCTGGGTGCTTGGCGGCATCCTCTTCATCTGGCAAATCCCGCACTTCCTCGCCCTCGCCTGGATGTATCGCGAGGACTACGCGCGCGGCGGCTACCAGATGCTTCCCGTCGTCGACGAGTCCGGCCGCTTCACAGGGCCCATCGCCGTACTCTACTGCCTGGCGCTGCTCCCCGTGTCGCTGCTGCTCTCCACGCTCGGCTACGCCGGCGGGATCTACGGGGCAGGCGCGCTGCTGCTCGGACTCGCGTTCCTTGGGGCGGCGGTGCGCCTGTGGCAGCGCCTGGATGACGCCAGCGCGCGGCGGCTCTTCCTGGTGAGCATCGTGTATATTCCGCTCCTGCTGCTGCTCATCGTCCTGGACGGTCCCGCGGCAGGGGCCGGCAAACCGCTCGGCAGCGTCCACGCGCCGCAGCCTCGGCAGATCGACTCCACACTCACAGCCCGCTCGCCCGCGCTCGGCCTTGGCGCCGGGGCGGCGACCGGCGATTTGGCCTCCTCCCATGCATTCATCCGCGACATCCGAGGCTGACGCCCGCCGGCAAGCGCGTCGCCTGCGACTGAACAAACTCGATCGCGTGCTCTTCGCCGTCGTCTTTCTGGCGATGATCCTGCTCACCGTCGGCATCGTCTCGCTGTACGTTCCCGGCCGCATGCGCAGCCTCGAGAGCTACGGCTACGACCTGAGCACGCTGCTCGTCGAGCGCGAATTGCTGGCTCCGACCGGGCGGGATCGCAACGAAATCCTGCCGCTCATCGACCCGCGCACATTGAGCGCGCAGGATGTGCTCGACTACAACGAGAACGAGCGCGGCAAGTTTCTCGTCTCCTCCGATCGCGTGGCGGGGGTGGTGGTCAACGGCGAAGCGCGGGCCTATCCCCTGCGCGAGATGAACTGGCACGAGGTCGTGAACGACACGGTGGGCGGCGTGCCCATCGCCGTGACGTATTCGCCCCTGAGCGACGCGGTCGTCGTCTTCGACCGCCGGCTGGGGGAGCGCGTGCTCACCTTGCGTCACAGTTCGCTGCTCTACAACTCCAATCTCGTGCTGCAGGACTGGACGGAGGATCCCCAGCACCAGTCGAGCCTGCTGAGTCAGCTTCAGTTCCGTTTCATCGCTGGTCCGCTGGCGGGTGAGTCGCTGGCGGTGCTGCCGATGGAGGTGACGACCTGGGGCGCGTGGCGGGAGAAGTGTCCGCATACGCGCGTGGCGCGCGGCCTGGAGCAGTACGAGCAGGCGAAACTGTATCGCAAGAACCCCTACGGCCCGTACCTGTTGACGGGGGAGCTGAAGTTTCCCGTCGCGCCCCTGCCGCCCGGGGCGGCGGAGGACCCGCAGGTGCGCATGCAGCGGATCGTGGCGCTCGCCGACGAGCAGGGCGCGTGGACCTGGCACACGATCGACGAACTTGCAGCGCGGGAAGACCCGCCGGTCCGGGTCGACGCGGCGGGCGAATGGCCGGTCTTCGCCTTCCCGGGCGCGCCGGAGCGCCCGGCGGTGTATGCTTGCCATTTTGCCTGGCACGCCGTCCGCAGCGGCATGGGAGAACACGACGTGGCGCGTGAGTGAGCGTGCTGCTTCACGTCGGGTAGGCGTCAAGGAATGCAAAAGAGTGATGCAGCAGATCAAGTTGTCTTTTAGTCTGTTATTGCAGCGGCGCAGAGGCGAGTGTTTGAGCGACTTTCAGCCGCAAAGATGACAAACCACCCCGCGTCCGGGCCTTTCACGGGCGAAGTGCAGTAGCTAAACTCGACCCCGCTTATCCGGGTTCCAACTCCTTTCATCACAAGGATCGCAGCGCTGAAACAGGACGACTTGGTCAATACATTCGTCTTTCCGAGATGGGCGAACCTGCTCGTCCGGGCGGCGTTGCCCCTGGCGGCGGGCGGCGGCGTGTATACCGCCGTGCTGGCGGTCTATGCCTTGAACCCGGGCACGACGGACGTCGGCTACAAGCCGGTGCAGCCGGTCGAGTACAGCCACGCCTTGCATGCCGGCGAACTCGGCATCGACTGTCGCTATTGCCACACGACGGTGGAGGATGCCGGTTTCGCGGCCGTCCCGCCCACGCAGGTCTGCATGAACTGCCACGCCCACATCTTCGCCGACAGCGAGTTGCTCGAGCCGGTCTTCCAGAGCGCCGAGACGGGCGTGCCGGTCGAGTGGGTCAAGGTGCACGATTTGCCTGATTACGTGTATTTCAATCATTCCGCGCACATCAACAAGGGCGTGAGCTGCGTCGAGTGTCATGGCCGGGTCGACAAGATGGAGATCGTCGAGCAGGTGGAGACGCTGAGCATGGCGTGGTGCCTGGACTGCCACCGCAACCCCGGACCGCGCCTGCGGCCGGCCGAATTCGTGACGGATCTCGCCTGGCACCCGCCCGTGGGCGAGGAGCGCGAGGCGCAGATCCAGGACCTGCTCGAGCGCTACCAGATCAAGTCAACGCGGCAACTCATGGACTGCTCAACATGCCATCGGTGAAGCTGAACAACACGGGCGAGGCGTACTGGCGCAGCCTCGATGAGCTGGCCGAGACCGAGGAGTTTCGCCGGTTTCTCGCCAGTGAGTTTCCCAATTACTCCGCGGCGGAGATGTTGCTGGGCTCGTCGTCGCGGCGACACTTCCTCAAGATCATGGGGGCGTCGCTGGCGCTGGGCGGGCTGGTCGGCTGCCGCCGCTGGCCTCAGCGCAAGGTCGCGCCGTATGCGAGCCGCCCCGCGGGGCTGACGCCCGGCGAGCCCGAGTACTACGCCACGGCGATGGAAGTGGGCGGCGTCGCCAAGCCGCTGCTCGCCACCTCCTTTGACGGCCGGCCGATCAAGATCGAAGGCAACCCGGAGCATCCGGCGAGCAACGGCGCCGCCGACGTGTTCGCGCAGGCGAGCGTATTGACGCTCTACGACCCGGAGCGCAGTCGGCGTCCGACGCAGCTTGGCAAGGGCAATGCCCGAGTCGATTCGACGTGGGAGGCCTTCGACGCGTTCACGGTGCGGCACTTCGCGGCGCTGGCGAGCGGGCAGGGGCGGGGGCTGGCAGTGCTCTGCGAGTCGAGCGCCTCGCCGAGCCTCGCCGCCGCGAAGAAGCGCTTCTTCGAGAAATTCCCGCAGGCGCGGTGGGTCGCGTACGAGCCGATCTCCTGGCGAAACCAGGCCGCGGGCGCGCGACTCGCCTTCGGCAGTCCGCTGCGGACGCATCTGCACCTCGACAAGGCGGCGCGCATCGTCTGTCTCGATGCGGACATCCTCGGCGCGCACCCCAACGCGCTGCGACACGCCCGCGACTGGGCGGCGAAACGGCGACTGGCGGACGAGGGCAGGATGAACCGCATGTACATCGCAGAGGGCGCCTACACGCTGACCGGCGCCAACGCCGATGTGCGGCTGGCGCTGCGGCCGTCGCGCGTGGCGGCGGTGGCGCAGGCGCTGCAAGCGGAGTTGCGCGGCGAATCCCACGGCGAGGACCCCGACATTGCGGCCTTCGTCGCCCAGGTCGCCGCGGATCTGCGCGCCCACGAAGGGGCTTCGCTGGTCGTCGCCGGCGCGAATCAGCCCGCCGAGGTTCACGCCCTGTGCTTCGCGATCAACGAGGCATTGGGGAACATCGGCACGACGATCACCTTCACCGAATCACCATCGGACGAAGCCGGGCCGCAGGCGCTCGCCGAGCTGACGCAGGCGATGCGCTCGGGCGGCGTGACCACACTGCTGATTCTCGGCGGCAATCCGGCGTACGACGCGCCGGTCGATCTGGAGTTCGACTCGGCGCTGGCGCAGGTGGAAGCGAGCGTGCATCTGTCGCTTTACGAGGATGAGACCTCGCGCCGCTGCACCTGGCACGTGCCGCGAGCGCACTACCTCGAAGCCTGGGGCGACGCGCGAAGCTGGGATGGCACGATCAGCGTGATTCAGCCTCTCATTCAGCCGCTCTACCGCGGGCGCAGCGCCATCGAACTCGTCGCGGGCGTGCTGGACGAGGAACAGCGTGCGGGCTACGACCTCGTGCGTGCGATGTTCCGGGGTCTGCTCGGCGCGGGCGACTTCGAACGCGCCTGGCGGCGAGTCCTGCACGACGGCCTGCTCGCGGGCTCGCAGTTCAAGCCCGTGCAACCGGCCCTGGGCTATCAGCAGCAGGCGTTGAGTGCGGCGGCGAAGGATGGGTACGACGTCGTCTTCAAGCCGGACAGCAAGGTGTATGACGGGCGTTTCGCAAACAACGGCTGGCTGCAGGAACTGCCGGACCCGCTGAGCATGGTGACCTGGGACAACGCCGCGCAGATCGGCCCCGCCACGGCGGAGCGACTGGGCGTGGAGACTGGCGACGTGATCACGGTCACGCTCGCCGGGCGCAGTCTGGAGATCGCCGTCTTCATCCTGCCGGGCGTCGCGCGCGACACCATCGTGCTGCCGCTCGGCTATGGCCGCAGCGCCGCGGGGCACGTCGGCAATCACGTCGGCTTCAACACGTACGAACTGCGCGCGACGGGCGCGCTCGGCATCGCCAGCGGCGCGCGGGTCGCCAGGACCGGCAGGAGCTACGAACTCGCCACGACGCAGAATCATCACGCGGTCAGCGGAGAGATGCTCCGCGAGATGTACCAGGAGCGCATCGGGGATCTCGTGCGCGAGGCGACGCTGGAGACATACCGTGAGCGGCCGCACTTCGCGACGCAGTCGGCCCACGGCGACATCGAGCTGCAACAGCTCTTCGGCGAGCCGCTGAACTACGAGGACGGGCACAAGTGGGGGATGGCGATCGACATCAACGGCTGCATCGTCACCATCGAT
>CAZZPX010000213.1:0-6107 GCA_964655955.1 uncultured Phycisphaerales bacterium
CGAGTTCGGCAGTGACGATCATCGCCGCGACGACGAGCGCTTCAGCACCAAAAATCGCCGGCGCATCTGCAACCTGCTCAGCGCCATGGAGCCGGTGGCGGAGACGCACGGCATCACGCTGTCGCAACTCGTCATCGCCTGGACGCTGCATCAGCGCGGCGTGACGCATGTGCTGTGCGGCGCGCGCCGCGACGAGCACGCCGCCGAGAACGCCGCCGCCGGCGATGTTCAACTCACACAGGAGCAACTCTCACTGATGTCCGAGGCGATCGCTGACCACCTCGCCGCCGCGGTTTGACGCGCATCGGGGTCGTTCGCTTCTCTTTCACTCGCTACTTTCCTGCAAGGAGACCAGATCATGTCTTTCACACTTCCCGACCTGCCATACGCGTTCGACGCGCTCGAGCCGCGCATCGATGCGCGCACAATGGAGATTCATCACGGCAAACACCACGCGGGCTACGTGAAGAAGCTGAACGCCGCCGTCGAGGGCACGAATTGGGCGGAGCTTCCCGTGGCCGATGTGTGCGCTCGCATCGACGAGGTTCCCGCGGAGCTGCGCACCGCCGTGCGGAACAACGGCGGGGGTCATTTCAATCACTCGCTCTTCTGGACAATCATGGGCCCCAAGGGGGGCGGTGAGCCGAAGGGCGACCTCGCCGCAGCCCTGAAGAAGCACTTCGACAGCTTCGACGGCTTCAAGAAGCGGTTCACCGAAGCCGCCACCGGGCGATTCGGTTCGGGATGGGCGTGGCTCATCGCCGTCAACGGAGGCGATCTCGCCGTCACCTCGACGAAGAACCAGGACAATCCCCTCATGACGGGGCTGGATGATTTCGAGGGGAAGAACGGCACGCCGCTGCTCGGCCTGGATGTGTGGGAGCACGCGTACTACCTGAAGTACCAGAACCGCCGGCCGGACTACATCGAGGCGTGGTGGAGCCTGGTCGACTGGGACGCAGTCGCCAGGCGCTTCGCCGATGCCGAGAGCCTTGTGTCTGCCTGAGCGTCCGAGGGGGCACCACCCGACTTCATTACGCAGACAGCGAAAGGATGACGATGAGCACCGCCAAAGTAATCAAGATCGTCGCAGGATCGGAACGGAGTTTCGAGGACGCGGTTCAGCAGGGATTGTCGCAGGCAGGCAGGACACTGCACGGGATCAGCGGCGTGGAGGTCGTCAACTGGACAGCCGACGTCGACAAGAACCGCATCACGCGCTACAAGGTCACCATGCACGTCGCCTTCGCGCTCGACGAGTAGCCGGGCGGCGGGCGCCGGCGCGGATGTCGGCGTTCGGCTGCGTCAGCCATCCAGTTCGCATGGCTGTTTGGCTGAAGACAACGTAAGGCAATTCCCTAATCGACAAAGTTGTGCCAGGCGCGGTGAGGTGCGGCGACGCCGACCGCCGCGTGCTTCGTTACGTTCTTTCTCATGCGAACCCTCCCGGTCCGCTGGCGGCGCGTGAGGTGCGCGCCGTACACTTAGCCTGATCCTCGCGAGCGGCACGTTCACCCGCCAGCCGAGTTCGCAGGAATATCCCGCGACAGGAGCATGTCTTGACCAGCAGCGTCCAGCCGCAGCAGCGCCCGCGCGTGAGCACGGGAGTCGAAGGCCTCGATCAAATACTCGGGGGCGGCGTGCCGAGCGAGCGCCTGTATCTCGTGCACGGCGGCCCGGGGACCGGTAAGACGACTTTCGGCTTTCAGTTTCTCCTCAAGGGGGTCGAGTGTGGCGAGAGCGCGCTCTACATCTCGCTGCTGCTCGGGCGCGAGGAACTCGAGGATGTCATGGCATCGCACGGCTGGTCACTCGACTCGATTCAGATCGCCGAGTTGCCTGAGGAGGTGCGCGAAGCCGCCGCCGCCGGGCAGAGCATCTTCAGCCCCGCCGAAGTCGAACTGGGCGAGGTGACGGACGCCATCATTGACATCATCAACGAGCATCAGCCGGACCGCGTGGTCGTCGACTCGATCAGCGAACTCAGCATGCTGGTGGAGAGCCCGTACCAGCTTCGGCGTCAACTCATCAAGATGCGTCAGTCGCTCCGCAACGCCGCGAGCACGACGCTGCTCATCTCCGGCGAGGCCATTATCGACCAGTTGCCCACGCTGCAGACGATCGTGCACGGCTCGTTTCATCTTGAACTGCAGGCGCCGGCTTACGGCATGACGCGGCGCTGCCTGTGCATCGACAAAGTTCGCGGCGTCAAATTCAGCGGCGGCTATCACGATTTTCGCATTCGCACCGGCGGCCTGGAGGTCTTCGCCCGTCTCACGCCCCCGGCCGAGTGTAAGCCGACACCCGAGCGCGTCGTGCCCAGCGGCAACGAGGGGCTCGATGAACTTCTTGGCGGCGGCCTGAGCGAGGGGACCAACTGTCTCATCGTCGGCACAAGCGGCTCAGGCAAGAGCACGCTCGCCAGCCTCTTCGCCCGGTCGGTCGTCGCGCGACAGGAACGCGTCGCTTTCCACTGTTTCGATGAGAGCACCGCAACGCTTGTGCACCGTTCGCGCAATCTGGGTCTCGGCCTGCACGCGGCCGCGCGCGCAGGGCAGCTTCTTCTCCAGGAGCACGAAATCGGTTCGCTCACACCGGGTCGCTTCACCGATGCCATGCGGCGCGACGTCGAGTCGCGCGGCGTGAAGGCGGTGGTCATCGACAGTTTCACCGGCTTTCTCAACGTCATGCCTTACGAGGAAAACCTGCTCATTCACCTGCACGAGATGCTCTCCTATCTGAGCAAGCACGGCGTGCTCACCCTGGTCACGCAGGGCATGCACGGCCTCACGCAGTCGGACGGCCTCGAGGTCGACACCAGCTACCTGGTGGACACGGTCGTGCTCATGCGACACTTCGAAACGATGGGATCGATCCGGCGCTGTATCTCGGTGCTCAAGAAGCGTCATGGCCGCCACGAAGCCGCCATACGCGAAGTTGACATCGTTGAAGGGGGACTTCGCGTCGGGCCGCCGCTCCGCGACTTCTCCGGGGTGCTGACCGGCGTGCCGCGCTTCGTGGGAGAGCGCGAGGAACTGCTGACGCTCAGCGAAGAGGGGGACTGACTTCGCCATGCAGGATGTCGCGCCAACTCGCAACGAGCGGCTCCGGCCCGTCATCTTCGCGCCCGGCGGGCGGGACCAGGAATTGATCTGCGCCCTGCTGGCGCGGCGCGGCGTCGACTGCGAGGCGTGCGCTTCGGAAGAGGAGTTTCTCGCCAGTCTGACGGAAGAGTGCGGACCCGTGCTTGTCACCGCTGAGGGCCTGAGTCGGGCCGGCGTCCAGCGCTTCGTGGCGCTGCTCGATGCACAGCCTGACTGGTCGGACCTGCCGGTGCTGCTGCTCATCGGCGGCGCCAGCGCGGAACAGGCGCGCCTGGAGGCGCTGGTCGGCCGTCCCGGCGTGCGCTGGCTGCGGCGCCCGCTCGATCAGCAGACCCTCATCACCGTGACCGAAACCGCGCTGGAAGTCCGCCGCAGGCAAATACAAGTGCGCAACCTGCTCACCAATCTGCGCGCGCTGAACAAGGCGCTGACGCATCGCACAGCCCAGCTGCAGAAACTCGCCTCCGCGCTGACGGAGGCGAAGGAGGAAGAGCGGCGCCGCCTCGCCGACGTCCTGCACGAGGACCTCCAGCAGACCCTCGTCGCCGCCAAGCTTCACGCCGACATGGCGCGCATGCGGCTGACACAGAACGAGTCGGCGGTCAGGTCGGTCGAACAGATCATGTCACTGCTCGATGACGCGGTGCAGACGTCGCGCAATCTTTCCTACGAGCTGTTTCCGCCGGCATTGAAGGACTCGCAATTGGCGGAGGCGTTGCACTGGTTGCGCGACGTGAAGCGGCAGAATCTCGGCCTCGAGGTCAGTGTCAGCGTCGCCCCGGACGTGGGGTGCATCGGCGAACAGCTCACCAAGGTGCTCTATCGCGCGGCGCAGGAACTGCTGCGCAACGTCGACAGGCACGCAGGCGTGGATGAAGCGCGAATCGACGCGCGGCGCGACGGCCACGAGATCGAAGTGGTCGTCAGCGATCGCGGCCGCGGCTTTGACGTGGCGGCGGCGGCGAAGCGCGATGTGAGTTCAGGCTTCGGCCTCTTCTCCGTGCGCGAACACCTCGAGTCGTTCGGTGGCTCGTTGCGCATCGAGAGCGCGCCTGGCGAGGGAAGCCGCTTCACGCTGCGCCTGCCGCTGACCGGCGTCGCCGAGACCGCTGCGGACTCCGCCGCCGCCTCTGCCGGGTAGAGCCGCAGCGCCCCTTCAGGCGGATGCGGAGCATCTGCACCCTTACGTACATTTTCGCCGCATAACAGGCACCGACTTTCGCTGGGTTGAATCAGTGCAATTCGCAATGGTCCGCTGCCCCTGTCCGCGCTTGAATCAATTGGCGCTCGGCGGCGCCAGGCGGCACCGGCCCACGGCCTGACCCTGGGGCGCTCGAGAATAGGAGCATGATAGACATGAAAGTTCCCACCGTGTTCGAAGCCGTCACCTCCCTGGCGCTGGCGGCGATGTCATTCGTCGGCGTAAGCCAGAGCAATCCAGCGGACTGCTCGGATGAGAAGATCGAGACCAGCATCGTCGAGATTATCCGCACCGATGCGGACATGACGTACAGCGTTGTGAACGTCGCGGCGAAGGAGGGCGTGGTGACATTGACGGGCGAAGCCGATTCGCTGCTGCACAAGCAGCGCGCCTCGCAACTGAGCCAGAAAGTGCCGGGGGTCCGCATCGTCGTCAATCGGCTCGAGGTTCGTTCGGGTCGAGTGGTGTTGCCGCCGCGCGCAACTGCGCCTGGCGAGGGCGCGCATCCGCAATTGACTGACTGATGCGAACACCTCGCTGCGTTCCTACCGACGCTGGGCCGGTCGCAGGCGCTGAGGGGATTCCCGTCCCGCTCCCGGGCGCAGACCGGCCCACGTTCCTTGCCATGTCGAACGACTCCGGCGGAAGTCGCGGCGACTCGTCGCGGGGCGGCGCGGGTGGCGCCTTCGGCGAAAAAAGCCTCCATTTGTCCGCCGCACCTTTGCGAACCTCGCCTACCATGCGCTCCGCAGATGACGACCGACGCCGCCCAATCCCCACCGCGCAGATCGCTTTTCGCCCGCCTGTTTCCCCGTACGCCCAGGCGCCTCGCGCGCGAGCGACGCACCATCGAGGCGATGATCCGCTTGTACTGTCGCCACGAGCACGGCGGCGAGCAGGGGCTGTGCGATGAGTGCGCCGCGCTGCGCGACTTTGCCTTCCTGCGCCTGACGAAATGCCCGTACGGCGAGCAAAAGCCGGCGTGCGCCAATTGCCCGATCCACTGCTACAAGCCCGACAGGCGCGAGCAGATTCGCCAGGTCATGCGTTTCGCCGGCCCGCGCATGCTGCTCACGCACCCGGTGCTGGCGATTCGCCACCTGATCGACGATCGTCGCGAAGCGCCGCCGCTGCCGAAGAAGAAGTAAGGGAGGACGAGCGCTCCTGCGCGCGCCCGTTCTCGCGCGACAGCCTCTCCCCCGTCGTCACTCGTCATTCCGTCATTCATTTCTCGTCACCCCGCCGGCTCCACCAGGACCCGCGTTCGCTTGCCGCTAAAGCGCAGGTTGAGCAGTTCGACGAAGAGGCTGAAACCCATGGCGAAGTAGATGTAGCCGCGGGGAATGTGCTGCCCGAAGGCCTCGGCGCAGAGCACGATGCCGATGAGCAGCAGGAATGACAGCGCCAGCATCTTCATGGTCGGGTGCTTCTCGATGAACCGGCTGATGAAGCCCGCGAAGAAGAGCATCACGATGATCGTCAGCACGATCGCAGTGATCATGATGGTGAGCGGCACCCAGCGGGCGCTGTAGTCGGCGGGGTGCACCATGCCGATCGCGGTGAGAACCGAGTCGATCGAGAAGACGAGATCGAGCGCGAGCACCTGGGCGATGACGCTGAGGAAACCGCTGCTGACGCTGCGGGCGGCGCGGGCTGGATCCTGCAGCGTGCCGCGCTGCAGCGACGCTTCGAGGCTGTGGTGGATCTCCCACGTGGCCTTGGCGAGCAGGAAGAGCCCGCCGAGCGCGAGAATCAGATCCTTCACGGTGAAGGGGTGCTGGCGCACGCTCAAGAGCGTCGTC
>CAZZPX010000214.1:0-6103 GCA_964655955.1 uncultured Phycisphaerales bacterium
CAGCGCCCCGTGCATCAGCGTCGACAGGTGCCGCATGTGCCCGAGCAGCCGATCACCCGCCTCGCGCAGGATCGAGTTCTCGCGTGCCGCCTCCTCGACGAGCGTGCGCAGGCGCCCGCCGACTTCCAGGAGTTCCTTCGCTTCGCTCTCCGCGGCGAGCGCCGCGATCTGGCGCAGCGAGGCGCCTGCTTGGAGATCCGCCCGGCCGGCGCGGCTCAGCACGTCCGCGGCCAGTTGACGCCGCTCCTCCTCCAGCGCCACCATCTCGCCGGCCAGCGCGCCTTCCACGTCGGTCGCGGCGAGCAGGGCCGGGCCGTCCGCTGTGCGGATCGCCTCACGCTTGGCACTGAGCGTCCGCAGCAGCTTCTCCTGCAGCGCGACCATGCGCTTCAGGTGCTCGGTGAGCGACTGCAATTCTTGCACGCACAGTTCAGGCATGTCGATCGATCTCCGTTCTCGCCGGCGTCTCCACGCCTGCTTGTTTCAGCAACTGCTGCGCCAGCCGATCCACCATCGGCCAGTTGGAGGCGCGCACGATCTCGCGGGCAGCCTGGGCGTCCCAGAGCGGCTGCAGCGTCTTCTCCCCCACCCCCGGCGCCAGCGGGCCCATCTCCTCCGGGTCCACCAGCGGGTGCTCGCGCAGATGCGAAAGGATCGGCTGCACCAGCGAGATGGCGATAAAGTCCTGCGCCGCCTCCCGCGCGCGCTCCTCGAGTGACGCCGCCTGGCGCTGCGGGCTGACGCGCGCGCGCGAAAGCACGGAGGCGAAGTCGGCAGCGGCGTCCGGCGAACCGGATGGCGCGCCTGCGCTCAGCCGCTGCGCCCGCAATGCGAAGTCGTCGCTCAGGTTGTCAAACGCGGTGATGGTCATTGCGTGCTCAATTCCTGGTGATGACCTCGCCGATGATCGCCCCGTTGTCTTCCAGGCTGTAGATGATCGCCATCTGTCCTTCCACGGGAACGTCCAGCGCCTGCAGCGCCTGCAGCAGTTGATTGAGGCTCGTCGTGTCGCGCTCCTCGGTGGTCACGCCCACCACGCGCTCCGTCTTGATCAGCGGCGCGGCGGGCGTCGGCACGGGCTGCGGCGTGATCGCCTGGATCGACAGACCCTCATACGACACCGCCGTCGGCCGAATCCGCACATCGCCCGATACCGAGATCGTCTTCTTGTAAGCGTCGATCACCACCCGCGCCTGCGTGCGGATCAGCGACATGGGCACGGACTTGCTGAACACATCCGCAAGGAACGCCTCGGGATTGTCGCGCCGCAGCGGTGGAATCACCACCCGCACGGCGTGCGCGTCGAGCGCCCGCGCCAGGTCCTCTCCCTCGACGCTGAGTTCGTTGTTCAGCGTCCCCGCGATGAGTTCAGCGTTCTCGAAGCTGACCAGCGGCTCGTTGAGGATCAGCGTGATTGACGCGCCGCCTCTGTCGAGCACCGGCATGTCGATGTCGGCGATGATCTGCGCGCCGCCGGCGATGGTGCCGGTGAGCGGCTGCACGGGATTCACGTCCAGCCGGCCCGAGGCCCAGGCCCAGACCTTGTTTTCCGCCTTGCCCGCGGCGAAGAGCGGGACGGTGACGAGCACGCCGCCCGCGAGGCTGGTCGCCCCGCCGTTCCCGGTCGCGGTGACGGTGACGTCGAACTTGTCATGTTTCTTGGCGCCGGCCGGGGGGATGCGGCACAGGACATGCACCAGCGCCACGCCGCGCCCGGCGAGCAGATCCTCGAGCGACACGACGTCCATGCCGCCCTGCCGCATGTGATTGGCGAGCGCCTTGGCGGTGGCAAGGGCCTCCTCGGCCTTATCGCCCGTTCCCGCCAGGCCCACGACCAGGCCGTACGTCTCCAGCACGGACTCGCCGTACCCCGCGGGCCGGACGAGGTTGCGCACGTTGACGTGATGCGAAGCCGCCTCCTGAGCGGGCGCTGCGGCGGCCGCCAGCGCCAGCACCGCCAGCGTCGCACAGAGCGTTGCCCGCAGCGGGCAGTGTTTCGCCCGCGGCATGAACGTCAAGCAGGTGTGGATGAGTCGTCGCACGGGTTACCTCGTCAGAACGCGAAGATCGCGTCGAAGATGCGCGTCCAGAAGCCCTTGTCCGCGTTGTCGCGCAGGTCGCCTTCCGTCTCGCGACGAATGCGCAGATCGGCGAGCTGATAGCTGAAGACGGTGTTCGCCGCGGTTACGTCCAGTTCGCTGCACATTCCGGAAAGCACCAGCCGCTGCTCTTCGCCGTCCGTCTCGATGCTCTGCCGCGCCTCGAGCACCAGCGTGCCGTTCGGCTTGACCTCGAGGACGGTGGCGGCGATGCGGGCGGTGAAGCTGCTCTGCTGCTCCTTCTCGCCCTCCGCTTCGTACTTGCGATCGGCCTGGGCGCCGACCTTGGGAAACTCCGAGGCCGGCGTATCGCTCGCCTTGAAGCGCAGCTCCAGGAAGTCGAGCAGCTCGGGGAAGCTCGACACCGAGGCGTTGATGTCGCTGTCCTTCTCCATCGTCGCGTTCTGCTCGTTCTTCACCTTCGTCGTCTCGGAGATCACGATGTGCACGATGTCGTGCTTGCGGAAGGTGCGCGGCTCGGGCGGCGGCGATGCGATGGGGTTGATGGCGGCGCGAGCAGCGCCCGGATCGTGCAGATCCAGTTCCCGCGCCGCGTCGCCGCCCTGGCGCTCGAAGAGGCTCTGCCCCTGCGCTGTGCCGCCGACGACCACGATCGCCGAGAGCGTGAGTAGCGCAAGCGTCGTTCTTTGAATCACTCTGCACCTCCAAGCAGCGGCTGGGACAACTCGACCAGCGCCACGCCGCGCCCCTGCACCTTGGCGCTGAAGGTTCGCCTGCCGCCTTCGCGCTGAAGCTGAATCCACTCGCCGAGCCGGCCCTCTTCCAGCGCGCGAGCCGTGTCGGTGCTCAGCACGAGATTGCCGACCAGGCAGTACACGCGCACCTTGTCGCGGCGGTTGATGAGGATCGGCTGTTCGAGATCGCCGGCGCGGAGGAGCTTGCCCGCCTGCAGGCGCTTGACCGCAACCCGGCCGGCCACCTCTGCGAGCCCCGTGTACGGCTGCGGCCCGCTGCGCGACAGCCAGATCGTCTGCACTTCCACATCCGCCGCCGTCAGCGCCTCGTCGCGCTCCACGTCGCGCTTGAGCACGACGACCGGCACGTGCTTCTCGAGGTCGACGCTGATCGTCTCCTGTCGCAGCGGCACGCCATCGCGCCAGATCCGCACCACGACGGGAATGCGCAGCGAATCCGCCGAGGTGATCGGCGTCAATTCGAAGCGATGCTCCGTCTCCAATAGCGCCAGCACGTCCTGCTGCTGCTCGCTGAAGGTGAGGCGCAGCCTGTCGAGCGGCAGGCCCGTCCACTCCGAGACGTACAGCGCCACGCGCAGTCGCAGCGTGGGCGGGCCGTCCGGATCGATCCGCGCCGGAACGGGTTCGGCCGACGGCTCGACCACGGCAGGCCCGCTGCTGACGCGGCGCTCGCGCACTGCACACACGTCGCCGCGCAGCGACAGCCTGCCCCAGTTGGCCTTCGCCTCGTCGAGCGCCCGGCGGATGGCGGCGATGTCGAGCGTAAGCGGCCCCGCGGCGCTGCGCCGCAGCAAACCGGCGTCGAGCGCAACATTTCTGAACTCGGCTGCATACGCGCCGTCGAGATCCGTCACGTCGCCGAGCCGCAGTGACGCGAGCGCCTCCACGCGCGCCGTGCTGCGCAGCGTGATCGTGTCGCCGAGCAGGTTGTGTGCGGCCGACAGGAGCGCCGCCGCGCACAGCAGGGCCCGCGCCCCGACGCGCGAGGCGCGCCACTGTGGCGGCCGCCTCCGTGCCTGCCGCCACCAACCGGGTTGCCTCATCGCGTCTCTCATAGCCGCATCCTTGCGTGCCTGCCGTCTATCTCAGGGCGTTAGCCTCGCCTCAGCGTGCTCACCTGCTGGAGCAGTTGATCCGCCGCGCGAATCGCCTGGCTGTTAAGTTCGAAGGCTCGTTGCGTCTCGATCAGCCCGACGAGTTCCAGCATGGGATCGACGTTGCTGCCTTCGAGCATGCTCTGCTGGATCGTGCCGCGCCCGTCGGTGCCCGGCTCGCCCTCGATGGGCGGACCCGAGGCGACCGTCTCCGCCCAGAGGTTGTCGCCCAGTTGTTCCAGACCGGCGGGATTGATGAACTTGACCAGTTCGATCTGCCCCGCTTCCTGCGGTTCGGTCTCGCCGGGGATCCCCACCATGACGCGGCCGTCGGAACTGATGCTGATGTTCGTGTACGTGTCCTCGATGGTGATCTCGGGGTCGAGGATCGGTCCCTGGTCGTTGGCGAGAACGATCTGGCCGTCGGCGTTGAGCGTGAAGTTGCCGGCACGGGTGTAGGCGAAGCCGCCGGGCGCGACTTCCTCGCTCACGCGCACCTTGAAGAAGCCTTCGCCGTCGATCATGAGATCGAGTTCGTTGTTGGTCGGCTGGACGGGCCCCTGCTCGAAGGTCGGCTGCGTGCCCGACACCTTGACGCCGAGCCCCACGTACAGGCCGATCGGCCGCTGATCGCCGTTGGCGTTGAGCACGCCAGGCTGCTGCTTCTCGATGTAGAGCAGATCCTGGAAGTTGGCGCGCGAGGCCTTGTAGCCCACGGTGTTGACGTTGGCGAGATTGTTGGCGATCACGTCCAGGCGCGTGGAAAGAGCCGAGAGTCCCGTCGCCGAGGCGTTGAGTGCGTGAATGGCCATGGGTGTGTCGCTCGCTCTTGCTGTGTCGCCGCGCGCCCGGAAGCGCTGCCTAGACGACGCGTCCGAGTGTGTTGACGGCCCGGCCGATCATCTCGTCCTGCGACCGCATCATTTCAATGTTGGTGGAGGCGAGGCTTCCCGCTGCGGAGATCGCCATCATCGCCTGGATCGGATCGACCGTGGATCCCTCGAGGTAGCCCTGGCGAATCCTGGCAGCGCCGGCGATGCGGTTCTCCAGCGCGTCGCCTCGCGGGGTGAAGATCCCCGCCGCCTGCTTCTTGAGTTGACCGCGATCGGGGAAGTCGGCGATCTGGATCCGCGCGACGGATCTACCTTCCTGCACGATCGTCCCATCCTGCTGCACCAGCAGGCCCGCCGACGTATTCAGATGGATCGGCCGATCGTTCACAGCCAGCACGGGCAGGCCGCTCGACGCCAGCACCAGCCGGCCGCTGCTGTCGAGCGACATGCGCCCGTCGCGCGTGAAGCCGAGCGCCTCGCCATCCTTGCTGGCGCTGGTGCGCACGGCGAAGAAGCCCTGGCGCTCCAACGCCAGATCGAGATCGTTGCCGGTCGGTTCGAGCGGGCCCTGGGTGAAGTCGACGCGGTTGCGGCCCAGGTGCACGCCGCCCCCGAGGCGCTCCAGCATGGCATTGGAATCAATCTGGAAGAGCCCATCCTCGATCCGGGCCGGTTCGCGCAGCTTGAAGGTGACGTGGTCCTGCTTGAAGCCGGTCGTGTTGACGTTGGCGAGGTTGCCCGCGATCACGTCCTGGCGATACATGTTGGCGAGTACGCCGGTCGCCGAGATGTACAGGCCGTAGTTCATGCGCCCTTCCGTCCTGTCGAAACGAAGTCGCCCGGGCGGCGCGGGCGAGCCGGCGCGGCATTGCTGTCACCTTCTCCGGCGGCTGCCTGCATCCTGGCGACGACTTCCCGCATGTGCATCGCCGTCGCCAGCCGCGCCGAGTCGACCAGGCGCTGCCCCACCGACGCCGCGGCCGAGCCCAGTCCGGGCAACGGCTGGTGCGGTTCGGCCGGTTGCATGCGTGGTGTTGCGGCGGCAGCGGATGTCGAAGCGTTGGTCACGGAGCGCTCCTTGCGCGTCGGGGCATCTGCCCGCCGACCTTTCGCAACCGCCGTGCCGCGGCGCGACCTGGCGATTGGCGAAGCCGCAGGCGGTCCGGGCACGTCCGGCGTGAACATCGCCGGCCCCGCGAGCGCAGGAATTGCCGAGACGCGCAACCTCCGCGGCGAGCGGCGCGACCGGCTTCCGCGGCGCCGTGTGCCGCTGCGGTCCAGCGGAAACGGTGGCAGGCCGCTCTGAACTGCCGATGGATCTAGCAGCCCCATGAGCGATGCCTGGCAACCCCACCTCCGCG
>CAZZPX010000215.1:0-6101 GCA_964655955.1 uncultured Phycisphaerales bacterium
TGAATGCCGCGTCGACGGCCGCACTCTTGAGCGGCGTGGCGGCGAAGGCCAGCCCGCCGGCGATGCTCGTGGCCGTCGTATCGTCCTGGGCCGCCACCTCGACCGACCCGTTGGCGTTGACGGAGGCGCCGGCGCCGATCCGCGCCCGGGTCGTGCCGGTGATGTCGGTGATGCCCGCGCTGCCGTCGATCGCCGCGTTCCCGAACGTCGCCGACAGGCCGACGCCCGCGCTGGTGAAGTGCTGGGTCGACGTGGCGGTCACCCGCGTGTCGCCGCCGGTCTGCACGCTCACGTCGTCGCCGACCTCGGCCTCGGTGTCGAGCGTGATCGACGTCCAGTCCAGAGCGGGCGTCGCCGCAGTCTGCTCCGCAAGCGTCACCGCGCCGGTGATGCTGAGGCGGTGGTAGTCCTGGCTCGCGGTCACGAGCAGGTCGCCGCTGACCTGCGTGGCGGGCCCGAACGGGCGGGCGGTCACCTTCGGCGCCTCGATGGACGCGCGGGCGATGTTCGTGCCGGTGCGCGCCGAGCCGGACCCGTCGAACCCGCTGCCCTGGGACAGCCCGATCGAGTACGCCTGGCTGGAGATGACGTCGCTGTTGGTGGCCGATACCGCGATGCCCCGGACGGACGTGCGGCGCGCGGTCGCCACGCGGTTCTTCTGCAACGTCTCGTCAGAGATCGGCTCGCCGCCGTTGCCGATGTTGTCGGCCACGGTCAGCTCCGGCGCCTGCACCCGCGTCCCGTCGCCGTCGGGGTCCTCGAACGTGATGTCGAACCCGTCGGCCAGCGCCGTCACCGCGTCGAAGTCGCCCAGCCCCTGCGCGTACACGTCGTTCACGTTGGCGCCGAGGTACGCTTCGGTCTGCTTGCGCACGTGCGAATACCCGAGCGTCGCGCCGGCGTTCAGATTGTCGCTGAAGCCCCCGTCGACGCTGCCGACGAACTGGAACAGGTGCGTCCGGCCGTGCGCCGACACCAGCACGCTGCCGTCCGACTCAACGAGCGGCGCCGTGTCCGATCCGTCCTCGGCGTCGATGAAGGCCAGCGTCGTCAGGTCCAGCAGGTAGACGCCCGCCGTCGCCGCGACCACGCCGCCCTTGCCCGCCTCGAGCGTGCCCTCGTACGACGAAATCTTCTCGCGGGACAGCGCCTGCACGCTCAGGTTGCCGTGCGACCCGGTGTACGCGCCGGACACCTGCGCGATCGTGATCTTGGTGATGTTGCCCACGTCGGCGCTGATGCCGAGCCCGAGCGTCTGGGCCCCGCTGATGCCGATCGCCCCGCCGGCGCCCAGCGTCGTCGTCTCGTCGTAGGCGAACACGTTCACGTGCGCCGTGTCGGCGGAGTCCGGACTGGCGACCACGGTCGCCCCGCTCTTGATCGTCGCGGTCGTGGTCTCATCCAGCGACACCGCCGACATCGAGCTGGCGACCTGCAGACCCGAGCCGCCCGCCCCGCTGACCTCGACGCCCGCCGCGATCGTCGTCACCACCTCCCGCGAGGTCGCCGTCACGGACACGCCCATGAAATCGTCGTCCTCGACCTTGTCGTCGCCGTCAGCGGTCTTGACGGTGACGCTGTCCTGCCCGCCGTACGCGTTGACCTCGGCGTTGTCGATGTAAGACCGCGTCTTGTCCATGTGCACCGTGTCGGCGATCGAGATGCCCAGGCTCGCCGTCGATTCTGTCACCGACGCGTTCCCGGCGACGGTGTACAGGTGGGCGACGCTGTCGGCGTTGACGCTGACCGTGCCGTCGGCGCTGATCTGCGAGTCGTTCTCGGAGGCCCCGTCGATGTAGGCGTCGACCGTGTGCGTGACCTGGTTGATCGAAGCCGCGGCGGCGCCGGTCAGCGTCGACTTGCCTGCGCCCACGCCCGCCCCGGTCGCCGCCGTGTTCATCTCCGAGAGCGTGGCGTCGATGGCGACGTCACCAGCCGACGCGGTGAGGTCCGAGCCGTTCGCCGCGGCGATCACCGTGTTATCTGTGTAGTTGGACGCGATCGCCGCGCCGAACGCGATGCTCGTCGCCGCCGCAGCCCCCGGCCCCGGCGGCTCGATGTCCGACTCGGGCTCGCTGCCGTCGATCTTGGGATCCGAATCGACGCCCGAGTCGTCGACGGAGTCCGACAGCCGGTAGTCGGAGGAGAAGCTGTCGGAAATCCTCCAGACCCTCTCTTGCTGCGCCAGCGGGTTCGCCTCGTCATTCGCCGCCTCGTCGACTGGGTCCAACAACCCGTTGCGCTGCTCGACCTGCGGCTCCGGCCCCCCGTCGTCCCCATTGCCCAGCTTCGAGGCGAGCCCGACATCGAGGTTGCCGGCGACCACGACGGTCGTCCCGCCCTTGAAGTCGGCGTCGATCGTCACGTCCGTGCCCGACGCCGCGGCGCCGGCGACGTGGGCGTCGAGCGTGCGCGTCATGTCCTGCACGGCGATGGACCCGCCGACCGCCGCCGACTCTGCGCCCTCCCCGCTGACGGCCACGGCGACGCTGACGGTGTCGGTCTTGCTGGCGGTGACGGAGACGGCGCCGCCGGTCGATTTGATCGAACTGGAGTCGTCGGTGGTCTCGGTCGCGTCCTTCTGACCGACCGAGGCCCGGATGTTGTTGGAGATGGCGTTGGTCGCCTCGGCGGTGCTGATGGCGATCTTGCCGAGGGTGACGGACCCGGCGCCGGCGCCGTACGACACGCCCGATTCAGCGGCGCCGACGGAAGCGCCGGACGAGCCGGCGAGCGAGGCGCCGTCGCTCACCTCGGCGGAGGTGTTGTGCGTGAAGCTGTTGGTCGCAGCCGACCCGGCGCCGGCGAACGAGCCCGCCGACGCGCCGCCGACCGCCAGCGTCGTCAGCAGCGAGTTCTCCCGGTCGGCGGTCACCGAGGCCGATCCGCTGGTCGATTTGACCGCTGCGCCGTCGACCATGGCGGTGACCACGCTCTTGCCGGTGTTGGTGGCGACCGCGGCGCCGACGGCGACGCCCGACCCGGCCACGGCGCCGCCGGAGCCGACCAACTGCCCGGCGCTGGCAACGATCTCGGCGTCGGCCTCGTCGGCGGCGATAAACACGTCCCCGCCGCCGGTCAGCGCCGCGGCGCCGGCTACGCCGGCGGTCGTGGTCGCGTCGATATTGTTGGTCACCACGGACCCGCCGAGCGTGAACTGCTGGGCCCGGTCGAGCCCAACTGCGACGCCGACGATCGCGCCTGTGCCGTTGGTCGCCGACACGTCGGCCGTGCCGCCGGCGGAGACGGTCGATGCACCGGCGATGGTGGCGGTGATGGCGTCGGTGACGACGTTCTCGACGACGGCGGCGCCCGCAGCGCCGGCGGCGGCGCCGGTGACGTCGCCAAATGCGCCGGCGACGCCGATGATCACGCCGGCGTTCGGGCTCCCCGCGGTCGCCAGCGCCGAGCCGACCGCAACGTCGCCCGCCACGTTCACCAACAACCCGTCGCCGATGGTGGCCTGCGCATCGCGGGTGACCCTGTTGACCGCGGTCGACCCGGCGATGGCCGCGGCGTCCGCCTGCGCGACCGCGCCAAGAGCGTAGGCCTGAGCACCCACCTTGGTCTTCGCATCGACCGTGACGCCGCCAGCCTTCGTGGCGGTGACCGACGAACCGTCGAGTGTGGCGTGGGCCTTCTGCTTGAGGCGGTTCTCCGCGTAGGCGTAGTCGAGCGCGATCTTGCCATCCACGGTCACGGCGCCGGCGGCGGCCTGGTAGCTGGTCTCGTCGGCCGCGGTGATTGAGAGTTCCCCGTCGCCAGACGACGTGCTGCTTCCGGTGCTTGTGTAGCTGCCGCCGGTCATGGCGGCGGCGACGGCGGGGTCGTCGCTATCCTGATTGCTGTCGGTGAGCACAACGGTCGCGCCGAGCACGACGCCGTCCGGGCTGGCGCCGGCGGTGGCGGCGGCGGCGATGACGCGTGAGTTGCCCGTGTCGCCCATCTTTGCGTCGATCGTGAGCCCGCCGCCGGTCTGCGTGATGGTCGAGTTATCGACGCTGGCGTTGGCGTTGGCGTTGATGTGGGTGTAGGCGAGGGATCCGCCGAATCCGAGTTTGCCGCCGATGTCGAGCCCGCCGGCGATGGTCTGCATCGTGAGGCCGTCATCTGCGCTAATGGACGAGTCCGCGCCGAGATTTAGCGTGGTGCCGGTGATTTGGGCCTTGACATTCTGGCGGACGTCGGTGATGGCGGCGGACCCGGTGAGCGAAACACCCGCGACCTGGTCGAGATTATTGCGGGACTGGACCGATCCGCCGGCGGAGGCGGCGGTGATGTTGCCCTTTCGACGGGCGTCGACGCTGAGCCCGGCGGCCGCGGTGACCGTCGCGCCGTTGATGAAGGCGGACGTGACGTTGCCGAACAGACTCATCTCGGCGAACGACCCTGCCATCGCGGCGCTGGTCTTCGCCTCTCCGTTCTGCGCAATCGCCAGCGCGCCGGCGACGGCCCACGCGTTGCCGGTGTTGGACGCCTTCACGTCGACGGCATCGGCCGAAATCGAGCCGCTATCGTCGATGAACGCGTAGACCTTGTCGGCCAGCTCGAGCACCGCCACGTCGGCCGACACGGCGAGCCCGAACGCCGGCGATTTGCTCCCGGCCCCGTCGCCGAGCTGGGCATTCTGATCGTCGTTGACCGAATCATTGTTATCGTTGCGGAGAACGATCGGCTGGTCCGAGTCGTCGCCGTAGTCCTGATTCTCCGGGTTTTCGCGCGGCGCGGCGGAGGTGACAGCGGCGGCGAGCGAAAGCACGTAGATGCCGCCGGCGTTGTGGGCGCGAACGAGCACGTCGGCGACTGAGTCGATGTCGAGGGGATCGCGCGAATCGCCGGAGTCGCCGCCGGTGTTGTCTTCGCCGAGGTAGGCCTTGGTGGTGCGGTCGACGCTCCAGACGGAGACCGCGGCGCCGACGCCGAGCGCCCCGCCGCTGGCGATGTCGCCGTTCATGCCCAGCCCGTCGACCTGCGAGGTGGCGTCGACGTGCACGAGCCCGCCGGTGACGGTCGTGCCGCCGGCGATGGCGGCCGTGGCGTGGCCGGTGTAGTCGACGATCGAGGCGCCGCCGTCGAACACGAAGCCGCTCTGCCCGCTGACGCTCGCGCCGGTCTGGAGGTACTGCAGGAAGAAGATGTGCTCGTCGGTGTCGATGGTCAGGCCGTCGTCACCGGTGCGCACGCGTGTGGTGTTGCCGCTGGACGTGGGGTCATCGATCTTCTTGCCCGCGTCGTCGACGGGCGAGAGCAGCCCGACGCCGGCCCTGGTCGTCAGGTCCTGCCGCTGCCAGAGCACGCCCACGCCGAGCCCGCCCTTCTGCCCGGTGGATCCCATCGGGGCGTAGAGCCGATCGGTCGACTTCTTGAGCGCCGCGTAGACGGCGCCGGTGGGATTGAGCTTAATGTCGAAGATTCCGCCGGCGGACACGATGTTCATCCGCGTCAGCGCCCGCACGTTCACCGACTGCCCGGGGTTCTGGTAGGCCCCGTTCTGATTGATCTGCGCGCCCTCGGCGATGATCGCCCGCACGTCGCCGTCGCGCCAGTTGTAGTCGAAGGTCACGGCGGCGGCGACGGTGGCGTCGGTCAGGCGCGACACGGCGCGCGTCCACGTGTTGAACACCGCGTCCTGGATGAACGAGACCTCCTCGAACGCCTGTCCGACCAGCGTGGTCAGCTCGTTCTTCAGCGATGTGTACAGATACTCGCCGAACTGCTCGGGGTCCTGGATGGGCACGCGGAAGGGGTAGACGGCCCGCGCGCCGACGTTCAGCAGTCCCCGGCTGTCGATCCGGGCGCCGTCGTTGACAATCGCCCTGACGGTATGGTCCGTGCCACCGATCGACACGCCGCCGCCCCTGGCAAACTTCGCGCCGTTCTGCCGTTTGCCTTGCGTCAGCACGCCCTCGGTCGATACGGTCAGCAACTGACTCGTCGAAGCGGTGACGTCCGTCCCGGCGTTGGACGCGAGCTGCGCGGTGGATCCGACGATGGCCTGGACGGTGGAGTCCGACCGCCAGACCGTGCCGGCTGCCGCCAAATCGACAGTGTCCGGGCTCGCATCGACGACGAGACCCTGCAGCGGCTCGGTGCCGACGGCC